>NZ_JASCPO010000076.1:0-25934 GCF_029960145.1 Pseudomonas sp. PS01299
AGCAAGCTCGCTCCCACATTTGGAATGCATTTCAAAATGTGGGAGCGAGCTTGCTCGCGAAGGGGCAATAAGCCTCAGCGAATAGCTCGGCTCTAAAGCAATGGAGCCACAACCGGCTCCTTGCGCGGCCACGCATCCAGCACGGCCTTGAACAGCGTCGCCAGCGGAATTGCGAAGAACACGCCCCAGAACCCCCACAACCCGCCAAACAACAGCACCGCACAAATGATTGCCACCGGGTGCAGGTTAACCGCCTCGGAAAACAGCAACGGCACCAGCACGTTGCCATCCAGGGTCTGAATGATCCCGTAGACCGCCATCAGATAGATGAACTGATCGCTCCAGCCCCACTGGAACAACGCAATCAGCAACACCGGCACGGTCACCACCACCGCGCCGACGTACGGCACCACCACCGACACCCCGACCAGCAACGCCAGCAGCGCCGCATAGTTGAGGCCGAGCGCGACGAACGCGATGTAGGTCACGCCGCCACAGATCACGATCTCGATGACCTTGCCACGAATGTAGTTGGCGATCTGCCGGTTCATTTCCTGCGCCACGCGGGTGATCAGCGCTCGCTCACGGGGCAGATAGCCGCGCACCCACTCGCCGATCATGGCCCGATCCTTGAGGAAGAAAAACACCAGAATCGGCACCAGCACCAGATAGATCATGATGTTGACCAGCAGCGGCAGGCTCGACAGCGAGAAGGTCAGCGCCCATTGGCCGAACTTGCCGATTTCGCCACGCGCCGCTTCGATGGCCTGCAGCACCTGCTCGTCAGAGACCAGATGCGGATAGCGCTCCGGCAGCAACAGCAGCAGCGACTGCCATTTGGCGAGCATGCCCGGAAGTTCGTTGAACAGCGTGATCAACTGATGCCACAGCAACGGCAAGACCACCACGATGAACACCAGCAACACGCCCATGAACAGCGCAAACACCAGCCCCACCGCCGCCGCACCAGGCAAGCGCATGCGTTCAAGAGCGAGCACCAGCCCCTGCATCAGATACGCCAACACCATCCCGGCCAATACCGGGGCGAGCATGCCACCGAGCGTGAGCACCGCGGTGAAGGCGAGAAACAGCAGCACCGCCAGCACCACCGCTTCTTCGTCGGAAAAGTAGCGCTGAATCCAGTCGCGTAACACTTTGAACATCAATAATCCTTAGGTCTTTTACGCTGTCGGCTTCAGGCTTTTTTCAACCAGTAACGGTAGACGCCTGCTTCGTTTTCTTCGCGCAGCAGCGTATGACCGGCCATACGGGCAAAGGTGCGGAAGTCGCGCTGCGAACCCGCGTCCGTGGCGATCACCTTGAGCACCGCGCCGCTGGGCAGCTTGTTGAGTTCCATCTTGGCCTTGAGCAACGGCAACGGGCAATTCAGGCCACTGGCGTCCAATTCACAGTCATGGGCTACAGCGTCAGTCATTGCGTCACTCCGGTTCAGGTGGTTGAGGCGCCTAGAATATCTGGTCGCAAGCCCGGTGTCCGGCTACAGTAAGGTCTTTGTCTTCTAAGGCTTTGTGCATGACATTTCTGCGCCCTACCCTGCTGACGCTCGCTTGCCTGCTCGCCTCACCGGGCTTTGCCGACGATCTGCCGTCACTTGGCGACGCCAGTTCTGCCATTGTCTCTCCGCAACAGGAATACCAGTTGGGCCGCGCCTGGCTGGCCATGTTGCGCAGTCAGGTTGCACAGCTCAACGATCCGCAGCTCAAAGACTACGTCGAATCCAGCGTCTACAAGCTGGTGGAAACCAGCCAGGTGACCGATCGTCGCCTGGAATTCATTCTGATCAACAGCCCGCAACTCAACGCTTTCGCGGCGCCGGGTGGCGTGGTCGGGGTCAACGGTGGCCTGTTCCTCAACGCGCAGACTGAAGGCGAATACGCCTCGGTACTGGCCCACGAACTGGCTCACTTGTCGCAACGCCACTTCGCGCGCGGCGTCGAAGCTTCGCAGCGGATGCAGGTACCGATGATGGCGGCGCTGCTCGCGGGGATCGTGATTGCCGCCGCCGGTGGCGGTGATGCCGGGATCGCGACCATCGCCGGCACTCAGGCCGCAGCCATTCAGTCGCAGCGTACCTTCTCGCGCCAAAACGAGCAGGAAGCCGACCGTATCGGCATCCTCAACCTGGAAAAGGCCGGATACGACCCGCGCTCGATGCCGACCATGTTCGAACGTCTGATGCGCCAATACCGCTTCGACGCCAAGCCGCCAGAATTTCTGCTGACTCACCCGGTGACCGAATCGCGTATCGCCGACACCCGTAACCGTGCAGAACAAGCGCCAACGGGCGGCATCGAAGACAGCATGCGCTATCAGCTGATCCGCGCCCGTGTTCAGCTGATCTACGAAGAAACCCCGGGACTGGGCGCCAAGCGCTTTCGTGCACAACTGGACGAGAATCCGAAAAACGACGTGGCGCGCTACGGCCTGGCGATCGCCCAGATCAAGGGCGGCCAGCTCAATGAAGCCAGGGAGAATCTCAAACAGCTGCTGGCCAAGTCACCCAACGAGATCATCTACAACCTCGCGCAGATCGACCTGGACATTACCAACAACCGCCTGCCGGATGCGCAAACGCGGGTTGACCGGATGCTCACCCAGTATCCGGGCAACTACCCGCTGAATCAGGTTCGGGTCGATCTGTTGCTGAAACAGAATCGCACCGCCGACGCCGAGAAAGCCCTCGACAGCTTGCTCAAATCCCGTCCGAATGATCCGGACGTGTGGTATCAGGTCGCCGAAACCCGTGGCCTCTCTGGCAACATCATTGGTCTGCATCAGGCCCGCGCCGAGTACTTCGCGCTGGTCGGCGATTATCGTCAGGCGATCCAGCAGCTTGATTTTGCCAAGCGCAAGGCGGGCAGCAACTTCCCGCTGTCCTCGCGGATCGATGCACGCCAGCGCGAGCTGATGGAGCAGGAACGCATGATCAAGGACATGATGGGCTGAGTTTTCATCAGCGACATAAAAATTTCAGGCATAAAAAAACCGCCTCTTTCGAGGCGGTTTTTATTTCACCGCAACCGGGTTATTCAGCCAGTTTGAAGGTGATGAAGCTCGCACGACCTTCACGCAGAACGCGCATCGACACCGAACGATTCTTCGGCAGCGCCTTGGCGATCTCGGCGAACTCTTTGGTGGAGCCAATGGCCTGGTTGTTGAGGTGAGTGATCACGTCACCCGGTTGCAGACCGATCAAAGCCGCAGGACCGTCCTGAACTTCCTTGATCACCACTCCGCCCTTGAGGTCGTAGGTTTTCTTCTGCTCAGCGGTCAGTTCCGCCACCGAAACACCGAGGCGGTTGCTGCTGCTTTCCGCACCCGACTTCGGCAGTGCAGCCAGCTCTTTGTCCTCATCCGGAATCGCACCGACAGTCAGCTCGACATTCTTGCGTTTGCCGTCACGGATCACTTCGAGGTTGGCCTTGGCGCCCGCTTTCAGCGCACCGACCAAGTGTGGCAGGTCGGCGGACATGACGATCGGCTGACCGTTCATGCTCAGGATCACGTCGCCCACTTGCAGGCCACCCTTGGCTGCCGGACCGTCATCCTGAATCTGCGCAACCAGCGCACCGGCCGGCTTATCAAGACCGAACGACTCGGCCAGATCCTTGTTCACTTCCTGGATGACCACGCCCAGCCAGCCGCGGCTGACTTTGCCACCGCTTTTCAGCTGATTGGAAACGTCCATCGCCACGTCGATCGGAATGGCGAACGACACACCCATGAAGCCACCGGAACGGGTGTAGATCTGCGAGTTGATCCCGACCACTTCACCGTTCAGGTTGAACAGCGGGCCACCGGAGTTACCCGGGTTGATCGGCACGTCGGTCTGGATGAACGGCACGTAGTTTTCGTTCGGCAGGCTACGGCCGACGGCGCTGACAATGCCTTGGGTCACAGTGTGGTCAAAGCCGAACGGAGAACCGATTGCCACGACCCACTGACCCGCCTTCAGGTCCTGGGACTTGCCGAGCTTGAGCACCGGCAGATCCTTGCCATCGATTTTCAGCAGGGCCACGTCGGAGCGAGGGTCGGTACCGATCAGCTTGGCTTTCATTTCACTGCGATCAGCCAGACGCACGAGGATTTCGTCGGCATCGGCAATCACATGGTTGTTGGTCAGGATGTAGCCATCGGAGGAAATGATGAAGCCCGAACCGAGCGATTGCGCTTCACGCTGACGATCGCCGCGCGGCGAACGCTGCTGAGGCGGCATGCCGCGCTCGAAGAACTCGCGCAACATCGGCGGCAAGCCTTCCAGGTCAGGCATCTGCTGGTTCACCTTGCGGTCCGGCAGCTTCTGCGTGGTACTGATGTTCACCACTGCAGGCGAGGCCTGTTCAACCAGTTGGGTGAAATCCGGCAGGTCGGCCGCCTGGGCAGCGGGGACAGCCTGACCCAGCACCAGCACGGTGGCGAAAATGGAGAGATAAGACTTCAAGCTAAGTATCGACATACAGCTCCCGTTACGACGAGCAGGGTTAAGCGATATGGAGCAAGGAACACCGGGAACCGCGGGCCGGTATTTTTGTTCCGGGAACAACAGACAAGGCCAGAGCCGTGAGGCTCTGACCTATAAAAAACTTTCGGGTGATTTGCAAATGAAAATGCTGAGCAAACATTTCATCTACGTCTCAAAGAAGAAGTGGAAATGACTGAAATCAGCTCACTGCTTGCTGGTTGCAGCGCCATCGTTGCGCATCGAAAGGGCAATCCTCTCGGCCGTGCCGATTGGAATTTCACCGACCACCGTCACCATCATCTCACCCTCAGGCGTAGTGAGGCGGCGGGAAACTGCGACAGTCGGCCCCAACTGCGTGCGGGTATCGGTCACTGTTGCACCGTTCAACGGCTCAAGAAACACTGAAAACCGCGCCAGCCCGTCGTCATACATCAGGCTGCTGACTTGAGTTTTGGTTTCGGAATCTTTGTGTGAAGTACTGCTGGTCAGCACGAAACCCGGAGGCAGCCAGTCGGAATGCCAGACCTGAGCCGTTTTCACGGCAGACGCCTTGTCACTATCAATAGTGACGGCCTTGCACTCGGCGCCAGCTTGCAGGTCTTTGTCCGACGGGACATCAGCGGTATCGAGGCTGGTGAACTGGAAACGCTCGAGTAGCTGCCCTTTATCGTTGAGCAACAACGACTTCAGTGGCAATCCGGTCTGTTTATCCAGATGCAGCTCGAAACCATAGCGATGCTGGTCGCGGGGCGTCAGCGATACGATGACCGCATCACGCCCGGCCACGCGCGACTTGCCGATAACGGCAAGCTCATACCAGTTTTTCAGCTTTTGGGGGTCAAGCGAACGAGCGGTCGAGTTGGGAGAGTCTCCCAACCCCGCAATCAGGGTGCCGCTGACGCATTGAGTATGCCCATCAACACGCACGACTTCCTGAGCCGAGCCGTCGAGCTGAAGCAAACGCTCGCGGACCTGACCGTTCTGGACACGATGCCAGATATTGTGGGTAGAAAAACTACCGTTACGCTCGTATACGAAAGTACCTTGGAAGCTTTGCTGCTGCTCGGCCTGACCCAGGCGAATCAGCCAGTCCTGGGCCTCGTCGGCATGGGCTGGAACAATGAACCAGCCGCTAAGCAGAAGCGAAAGTAGAGGTATGGCGCGCATGATCCTCCTTAACGGTTTTCCATGCTTGCTGCACGCGCATAAGGCAGAGCGCTTTCAGTACCTTTCAACGCAGCTTGCTGGGCATGCTGACGCAGATAGCCTGGCAGACGCTGATCGTGCCAGCCTGGCTGACCTTGCAGAACGCCGTTGGCCATCGGCCCCGTAGTTTCCGAGCTTTCCTTGTAGCCAGCTAGGACGGCCGGGCCTTTGACCTGCGGCGCAACCAGCGAAGGCTGATTGGACTGCTGCGCCAGCTCGACGCCAGCGATTTCGTCCTGGTTGTACAGGCGCACACCGGCCAGTACCGCAACGGTCACCGAAGCTGCAACGGCCAGACGACCCAGGTTGCGCCAAGGGCCGCGGGCTACTTTGGCTGGAGCCGTTTCGTCTTCCAGCGCAGCAGAAACTGCCGCAGCAATGTCCAGACGCGGAAGCAGCAGATCCTTGTGCATGGCTGCCCGAGCGATCTGATAACGAGCCCAGGTCTCACGGGTTTCAACATCGTCCAGTGCATTGATCACTCGACGCAATTCCAGTTCGTCCGCTTCGTTATCCATCACTGCGGACAGCGATTCCTGCAGGGCTTCACGACTCATGGCGTTCCTCTCTTGGCTGTCGCCGCTGTCTCAGTTTTCCTGCAACAACGGCTGCAGGGCTTTATCGATGGCCTCCCGGGCGCGGAAAATCCGGGAGCGCACGGTACCCACCGGACACTGCATGACGCTCGCAATGTCCTCGTAACTCAGACCATCGAATTCACGTAAAGTTAAAGCCGTACGTAAATCCTCTGGCAGTTGCTGAATGGTTCGATGGACGGTGCCTTCGATCTCATCCCGCAGCAAAGCGCGTTCCGGCGATTCGAGATCCTTCAGGCCGTGATCGCCGTCGTAGAACTCTGCGTCTTCAGAACTTACATCGCTATCCGGCGGCCGGCGGCCGCGTGAAACCAGATAGTTCTTTGCCGTGTTGATGGCAATGCGGTAAAGCCACGTATAGAACGCGCTGTCTCCGCGAAAGTTTCCTAGCGCTCGGTAGGCCTTGATAAAGGCTTCCTGAGCCACATCCTGGGCTTCATGGGTGTCGTGCACGAAACGCACGATCAACCCGAGAATTTTGTGCTGATATTTCAGCACCAGCAGATCGAAAGCTCGCTTGTCGCCACGCTGAACGCGCTCGACCAGCTGCTGATCCTCTTCCTGGGTTAGCATGAACACTCCTCGATAAGCATGGAGGAGGCTTGCATAACTAAACGACCAGACTTGCAAACATAGACTCGGGCTTTTCGCAAAAGTTCTCCCCCTCCAGGCAAGTTTCCTGCGGGCTCTGATTTGGCACGCACGAAAAACGCAGCGCGGGATAAACCGGCTGCGCGAATAATCTTGTCATCGGTTCGCCGGCAAAAACCCAATCGCAGGTTCTGCATTGAAGCCGACACTGTCCCGTGCTTCTGGCAACTGACTATTGATCTTGGGCCTCTGGCAAAAGTTCCAATTATTTATAGCCGTGCTGAAGCGACATTGAGCAACCGCGTGCTGAAAAAGCCTGTTTCATCCTCGATACAGTCGCCTTTTCCCAAAACGACAGAAAAAAACGTCCGACGAAACGTCAAGCTTTTGTCGTCACAGTAGTTTCACAATGCCATACGAGCTCGGCTATTGTGCCGCTCCACCCCTCTATATACTAGTGGGCTGTGTGGCTGTCTTGACTCGCCGATCCAGCTGTCCTGCGCCACCCCCGATCCGGGTCGCTTTGAGCGGAATCCTGAAATGAGCCAACAGTTTCAACACGATGTTCTGGTGATTGGCAGCGGCGCTGCCGGTTTGAGTCTCGCGCTGACCTTGCCGGGTCATTTGCGCATTGCCGTATTGAGCAAAGGTGATCTGGCCAACGGCTCGACTTATTGGGCCCAGGGCGGCGTCGCTGCCGTGCTGGACGATACCGATACTGTCGAATCCCACGTCGACGACACCCTGAACGCCGGCGGCGGTCTGTGCCATGAAGACGCGGTGCGTTTTACCGTCGAGCACAGCCGCGAAGCCATCCAGTGGCTGATCGACCAGGGCGTGCCGTTCACCCGCGACGAACAGTCCGGCACCGAAGACGGCGGTTTCGAATTCCACCTGACTCGCGAAGGCGGCCACAGCCATCGACGCATCATCCATGCCGCCGACGCAACCGGCGCAGCGATTTTCACCACCCTCCTCGCCCAAGCCAGAGAACGCAGCAACATCGAACTGCTGGAGCAGCGAGTTGCCGTTGATCTGATCACCGAACGCCGTCTGGGCATGAGTGGCGAGCGCTGCCTCGGCGCCTATGTGCTGAATCGCGCGACCGGCGAAGTCGACACCTACGGCGCACGCTTCGTGATCCTCGCGTCCGGCGGCGCCGCCAAGGTCTACCTCTATACCAGTAACCCCGACGGCGCTTGCGGTGACGGCATCGCCATGGCCTGGCGCTCGGGCTGCCGAGTGGCGAACCTGGAATTCAACCAGTTCCACCCTACGTGCCTGTATCACCCGCAGGCCAAGAGTTTCCTGATCACTGAAGCCTTGCGTGGCGAAGGCGCGCACCTGAAGCTGCCCAACGGCGAACGGTTCATGCCGCGCTTCGACAAACGTGCCGAACTGGCGCCACGCGACATCGTCGCCCGCGCCATCGACCATGAAATGAAGCGGCTGGGCGTCGACTGCGTCTATCTCGACATCAGCCACAAGCCTGAAGCCTTCATCAAAAACCACTTCCCGACCGTCTACGAACGTTGCCTGGGTTTCGGCATCGACATCACCAAGCAGCCGATTCCGGTCGTACCGGCAGCGCACTACACCTGTGGTGGCGTGATGGTTGACCAGCACGGTCGTACCGACGTGCCGGGGCTGTACGCCATCGGCGAAACCAGCTTCACCGGCCTGCACGGGGCCAACCGCATGGCCAGCAACTCGCTGCTCGAATGCTTCGTTTATGCCCGCTCGGCGGCTGCGGATATTCTTGCGCAACTGGATGACGTCACCGCGCCAACCGCCCTGCCCGAGTGGGACGCCAGCCAGGTCACCGATTCCGACGAGGACGTGATCATCGCCCACAACTGGGACGAGCTGCGCCGCTTCATGTGGGACTACGTGGGGATCGTGCGCACCAATAAGCGCCTGCAACGAGCGCAGCACCGCGTGCGTCTGTTGCTGGACGAGATCGACGAGTTCTACAGCAACTACCGAGTAAGTAGGGACCTGATCGAACTGAGGAACCTTGCTCAGGTAGCGGAGCTGATGATTAGGTCAGCCATGCAACGCAAGGAATCTCGGGGTCTCCACTACACGCTGGACTATCCAGGGCTGCTTTCAGAAGCGAAGGATACGATCCTTACACCGACCGAATGAGGCACGTTAGGAAGCCTCAGCGTAGCACGGTAAGGCCCCGGTTTGTTACAGCTTTGGCGCATCTTTGTCCCATCGCTGGGGTCCTTATCGCCTGCCCGCGAGGGTCCTTAACGCGCCCACGGGCACCCATGCGAGGGCCTACGGGGGAGCCTGCGCGGGAAGTCTTGTAATGGTGACCTTTCAGATTTTTCTGTCAGATTCTCAAGGGGGCCTATGCGACCACAACCAGAACCCCAGTTGAACGGCCAGACAGACCCAGTAGAGGGCCTGTAGGTGGTCCATGGGGTTCTCCTTGAAGGGTTAGAGTGACTTGTGAAAGCGAACGTCTGTGAGTTCGTGTTGCAGGGCTACCTCAAGGAGGCGCTCATAGGTATGCGGCCAACTCCCTTGAGATTGGTCATTAGAAGCGCCTGATTGAAGCAAGGCATAGCATAGCGCCGCATGTGGTGTCAGAGACTGGACAGGCACCTTAGTGACTACCCGTTTGCCCTTGTAGGTGTAGCACAGTGTGACACTCATCGCGGGACCTTTTTGTGGGCAACTTAGCTATTGAGCATAGCCCGTCACGCTTCGTTTGAGGAAGTATCAATCAACGACCTCAGCGGGCCTTGAGACGCCTTGCAGCGGCCTTGATGTCCCTCATTGCGATTCGATAGTTGTCCTTCTCTCGTTCGAGCAGGTGAACCACAGCAGCCTGTATCGACACACGTTCAAACCCTGAGCCTTCCAGTTCAAGCCAGCGCTTGACGATCATGTTGGACAGCTTGAAGGAATACCGGGAGAGCAGCGTAAAGGTCAGCTCTTTGTCGAGGATGGTCAGCGGTAATAACTTGCTTTGACTGGACTGGTAGCTGGCCTCGACCCATTGAGGTGCCCCCAGATTTGGGGTCTCCCTTTCCAGCTCGTTGAGCATCTTTCGGATGTCTCTGAGTACATGGTCATGGCGCTTACCGGTGATCTCAGCGATCTCCAAGGACGACATACCGGGTAAGCCGTTGAGAGTCGTTGAGGATACCGCTCCGGCCTTGGAGATGTTCTCGAAGATGGTCGCTGTATTGGTGGTCATGGTCATAGTCTGTTTTCCTCTTGTTTGCTCCCTCAAGTTCGCTCCCACCGGCAGCCGAAAGACCCGACCAAGGGTTCTGCCGGTGGCATGAAGGAACAAACAGAAAGACTTTCGGTTAGATAGATGCCCAGCGACGGGCGATGATGCGGATAGGTGAAGCTGTGCCCCTGCCGGTCCCTCTTTAGGTCCGGCCTTACGGGGCTATCAGGGTTTCCCTTAGATCAGCTCAGGGCAATGCGAGTGACCAGCGGGAACGGCACTTGAACGGTCTGAAGACGATCCTCGGTCAGAGCTACCTTGACCATGCCATTGGCGATGATGTCCACCACAGCCACGATCTCAAGGTCCCAGCCTTGGGCGTTTGGGTTGCGAGTCGCTTCAATCTTCCAGATGCTACCGTCTTGGCGCTCACGGTAGCTCAGCGAGGTGAAAAGCTTGGGCAACATGAAGACGCCGTGGTCAGTGCCTGTATACGGCTGTACGCCTGCGCCAATGAGGTCCTCGATAGAGTCCTGACCAGCACGTTGAGCAGCACGCTCAAGAACAGCCACCAGTGACACGGGCAGCAGGATCACGAAGTCGCTCAGCGAGGTCCCTACAGTCTGGTTAACGTGGGTCGTGAGGATGTCGATGAGGTCCTCAGCGATCTCAGCAGGCTTACCCGTTGGTTTGGCCTCAGAGACGCTCTCAGTGCTTGGGGCAGTCGCCAAGATGGCAGCGACCTTACCGGCTGCGCTGTGCTCAATGTCACGAAGCATCTTGTCAGCGGTTTGCTCCATAGACTGGACGGTGAAGCCTGCCATCAGGTTGTGGTCAAAGATCGTAGCTCGGTGGCTGATGACCAATGCCTTGTCGGTCGCCTCGGTGAAGATCACAGAACCGGCCAGGACCTCGCCCTTCTCGACGGTCTGGTTATCCCAGTTCTTACGAGGGTCGAAGGTGACAGAGCGGTCGGCCATGGTGATGATTTGTTGCCCAGTGGCCTCAGAGCCAGCCGGACGGAACTCGCAAGGGGTTGCCTCCATGGCAGCCTCTCGCCACTCATCGCCGTTCAAATAGTCCTCAGCGGCTTCCACAAGGGCCTCCACATAGACGGATACATCGGTGGCCGCTTGGGTCTCTGGGCGAACATCAGCAGTGTTGAATCGAATCGACCCAGTGTGCTCATCGGTGATGGCGGTGGTGTAGGTCGAAGGTTTGGTGTACTGGAATGGCTTAGTCATGGTTGTTTCTCCTGAATAGATGAATGAAGTGGTTGTGTGTCGAGGTGCTGTTACCAGCCAGCGCTATTGGCACGGGAGGCAGCACGGATACGGGCACCATGCTCACGAATGGCAGCGGCTCGGGCTTCCTTATCGGCCTTCGCTTGGGCGATCTCACGAGGTGTGTACTCACGGCAGCGCTCTTGATGCCAACGGGCCTCAGCCTCTCTCTGAGCCTTCTCTTGGGCCTTCTGGTATTGGTCTTGGCGGTACTCTCGGGCAACTACGGGAATCGCTTGGAGCGACAGACCGGCCTCATCGAACGCCTTAACGATCTCGAATTGCTGGCCCTTAACGGTCCCGCATTGGGCGACCAGCATGGGCAACATGATGTTCTCGACGTACTCACGGTTCAGGGTCTGGCCCGACACGGTGACTTCGTTCTTCAGGACTTTCGTGATAGTGATTTTCATGGTTTGGGTTCTCCTATTGGGGACCCTTTGATTCGTCCTTGCGCCATAGACGCGCACGACCAGACGGCCAAGGAGAAAGCCTTCGCGGGCATCTTCAAGGACGATCAAAAGGTTCTGGGTTTCAAGTGGTGTTGATGACGCTGATTCAGGACATGGCAAGCCTGAAGGGCATCGAAGGGCGCAGCGTTAGCTCGCTACTGGATCAACCGTGGCGACGGCTGTTGTGCAGGGTCGAGGAAATTATTTTGTTGTTGGTCTTCCTGTCTTACCCATAGTGAGGGTTTTTAACGACAGTCTTGACGGACGCCTTTAAGTTGTGAGTGAGATTCCTTCAGAGCCGCTTAATGGAATCCTCAAGTGAGTCGAGGCGATGGCTTGAAGACACAACCCTTGTTCAAGTAGTTGGTTCAAACGGTCGAGAGTCTTTTGGGGACACTTAGCGAGGACCCGTTGGGCCACACCGTCCATATCGAAGGTGACCTGTCCAGCCTTGTAGGTCCTGAAGTTGGAGCGATGGTCACTAAGGGCACGACGCAACTCGATGAGCTGGGTTCGAGCTGGTCGAGGGAATACAGTAGACAAGACTGACATATCTTGTTCGGTGAGGCGTGAGTTAGCTGGGCAGACAATGCTGGTCATGTTGGAAGGTCTCCTTTGAGGTGTTCTTAAAGATGCCCTTTGAGATGAGGGGAGTTGTAATTAACAACCCCTCTCCCTCTGGGTCTGGTCGATGCTTTGACCTGAAGATGGTCGTTGAGATTTTCTTTATATTATCCGGCGTTAAGTCGCTAAGCCCCGGAATAGAGCCTCTGCGCCTACCTCAGCCACAATCTCAGCCTTGATGTCTGGGTGTCTCTCGACATACGAAGCGATCCCATGGGCAGCGTGTCGAGCAGCCTTGGCGATTCGCTGGGCGGTCCTCAAGGAATACTCATTGGTCTTGCAGGCGTCCGCTGTGATCTCCGAAAGGAACAACGCACCGATGACCGCTCGGGCCTTGACGTTGATCTTTCCGTTGGTGACTCCTGCACTGGTGATGATTGACCCGGTAATGATGTCGTCTACCCATGGCAGCGGATCGGGAATCGCAAGGAGGTACATATAGGCTGCGACAGGGTTGGCGAAGGTGGCCTTTGGGCGTCCACGTCCTCGCTTAGGCTCATCGCTTGGGGTCTCTTGGGGTTGCCCTTGGGGGTCGCTGGAAAGGCCCTTGGCGGCTTTCTGGTGGTCCTCAGAGAGCGACTCATCGGCACGACGCTCAGCGGCCCATGCCTGATACTGGGCTTCGAGGTTTGCGGGTCGTACCATGTCCTTGCGGCGGATGACCTCGCCAGTGATTGGGTCAATGTGAAGGATGGTGCCGGTTTCGTGATCGACGTGGCGGTGCAGTGGTCCGGGTTGGGTGAGCAGGGTCATGGAAGTGGTCCTCAGATGGCCGCTGCGAACGTGCAGCCATAGTGAGGGTATTTGGCGACACCAGCCATCAAGTCCAGTAAACAAGGGCCTTAACGATCTCCTTCAGTTCCACCAGTTCCCCACGGAGCAGCTTCAGCTCATCCATGATGCCCACGGCAATCGGGTTGCTCGACTCAGCAGCGTTGTACGAGCCGGTCTTGCGGATGGTCGGGAGGACTTCCTCGGTGACCCAGCGGCGGAAGGGTTCGGTCTTTGGTGCGTTGGAGCGGAGCAGCATTGTGTAGGCTTCAGACTCAGTCAGCATCGCCATAGTGCCCCGGTAGGCACGGGTCAGGCCGTGGCTTGTGACGTACTCAGGGGCTTTAATGGATGTTTCATCAATCAAAGCCTTGAGGGTCAGGAAGTTGCTACCATGACCCTCCTTAGTGCTGCGCCATTGCTTCAGGCTACGGGCCGGATCAGCCAGCCCCGCTGCCTTGGCGACTTGGTGCCCCAGAAAGATCAGTTCGTGCTCAGGGTGACCCACGAGGACATCCAGCTCGATGCCCATGAAATTACGCTTTTCAAAGCAGGTCCACCGCAAGCGGCAGACCCTTCATGCCATTAGAGAAAGGCAGTCTTCAGTGCCTCAGCCATACGCCCCACCTCAACCGCACTGCCCGCCCCATACAGGTCATAACTGATCGACCCCGAAGCGTGCCCCAAGATGGACTCAGCGGTGCCAACAGGAATCTCAGCGGCCTTCAAGGCACCAGCCAGAGAGTGCCGTAGCGAGTGGAAGGTTTGCGTCCGATCAGCCTTCACACCCAAGACATCACGGATAAGCCCATTGAGCAACTCAGAGAATCGCCCAGCGCCCAAAGCGAACAGGCGAGAGTCCGCCCTTTGGACAAACTCAAGGAAAGCCTTCAGGTCGAACCCATAGGCGCCATCGGTCAACGGGATGACCCTCAAAGCATTCTTGGTCTTGGCTGTCTTGCCATCGTTCCTATTGATGTCGATAACCCAGACATCCCCGACCTGCTTAACATCGGCCTTCGTTAACTGCCTGAGTTCCTCGATACGGGTCCCAGCGATGACCCCAAGGGACAATGCCCAACGCAGCCATGCGTCCACCGGCAGGGTCTTAGCGTGCGCCATGAGGGCCTTGACCTGATCCTGAGAGAACGCCTCACGGGAGCTATCAGCTCCTTTCGTTGGCTTCAGACCCTTGTCGAAGCTCTTATCGAGGTAACCGTTATGCACAGCCCAGTCCATGACAGTTGATAGCCGGGTCAGTAGCTTCTTCACCGTCGATGGCTTGCGGTCCTCAAGGAGTTTGTCCCGAAGGTTCTTCATGTCCTCCCGCGTATGGGCCTTCAAGTCCAAGTCACCGAGGATCGTAGCGATAGCCTCACAGGACGATCTCACGTCCCGCATGGTGCTGGCCTGAATGCTGTCTTTGCGTTCCTCCATGTACAGCGCAGACAGAGCCTTGAAGGTCAGCCGCTCAGATGAACTTACAGATAGGGACGGAGACAGGGCCACTGACGTGCTACAATGCTCATCCTTGAGACCCTTTACGATCTCCACCAGATTCCCAGACCTGCCCTTCATGCGCTCCTGAGACGCCTCAATGATCTCCAGTGCCTTACTCACAGCCCGTTGCTGATTGACGCTCAGGGGCAGCTTTGCGCTTGCCTCACGGAGGGCCTGATGGTGCTCATCGTAAATCATCTCGTAGGCAACCAGTGAGCTATCGCCATGGGCCATCGTCAGGCTGTACTCAGCGATGTCCAACAGACGCTCTCTCAGCTCATCCCATGACGCCTCTGGGTTGTCCAGATGGTAGGCCTTGAGGGTCGAGAGGATGTCTTGCGAGATGGTCATAGCGGTGGCCTTGTCGGTGGTCCTGAGTGACAGCGTGAAGAAGCCCTTAGCGGTGCCTTGAGGGCGAAGGCGAAGGTAATAGCGACCAGACCGGCGATAGTGGTATGGCTTGGCGAGGGCAGTTTGTAACAGGTTTGTCCCAGTTTGGGAGGGCTGGTTGATGGTCATCGGCTGAAACCCCTGTATCCATTGGGTTTAGCCTCATCACGTCGAGTTCTACAGCAACTATAAAGTCAGCCGCGACCTGATCGAGCTGCGTAATCTGGCGCAAGTCGCCGAACTGATGATCTGCTCTGCCATGGAGCGCAAGGAAAGTCGCGGTCTGCATTACACCCTCGACTACCCGAACCTGCTGCCCGAGGCGCTCGACACTATTCTGGTGCCGCCCACCTACGCCGGCTGAACTTGAGCCGCACTCGCAGGCGTCGGTGCACATCCGCTGCCTGCGAGTCTCGCGGTACACAGATCGAGCGCACCCGCCGCTCCCCGCGCAAACGAAAGCGCAGCACCACGATCAACGGCAACGCCAGGCTGTCAGGGCGCAGCTGGACTGCTTGCCAGCCGCCCGCCTGATTCCACAATTGCCAGCCATCGGCATCGCGGCGCAATCGGCAAAAAGCCTGCGGATGCGTCAGCAGAATCTGCCGTGGCAACACCCACACGGCGTGCAGTAGACAGGCGAAGGCCCCGAGCAGACAGGCCCAGAGTGGAATCGACAGGAGAAACAACACACCCAGCGCGAACGCCTGGGTCAACAGATACGCCGCCAGCAACTGCCGAGAGGCATGCCAGCGGCATTCGAACGTATTACTTGGGCTGAACACGGTCCAGGATCATCCGGACCATGCGCTGCAGCTCAGGGTCTTCGGACTCACTGCGCTCCATGAACCAGCCGAACATGTCCTGATCCTCACAGGTCAGCAGACGGACATACAAGTCGCGATCGACCTGGTTGAGGTGCGGATAGACCTCTTTCACGAACGGCACCAGCAGTACGTCAAGTTCCAGCATGCCGCGGCGGCTGTGCCAGAAGAGGCGATTGAGTTCAACTTGTTCGACCATGGAGCCCTCCTCAAATAGGCGCGCAGTATACAGCCCCGGCGCGGGTCGCACAGTCGGCTTTGGTCGGGCACCACCGATCCTTTATCAACTACCCATTTCAACAACGCGCCCTTATGATGTGCCCCAGACTTTTTTACCCTGCGATGACCCATGGCCGATTCTGCTTTTTTCTGCACCCTGTCTCATGAAGGCGTACTCGCGGTTCGCGGCGTGGATGCCGGCAAATTCCTGCAAGGCCAATTGACCTGCAACATCAATTACCTCAGCGACAGCCAGGCCAGCCTGGGCGCGCGCTGCACGCAAAAAGGCCGGATGCAGTCGAGCTTCCGCATTCTGCTCGAAGGTGACGGCGTGCTGCTGGCAATGGCCAGTGAACTGCTGGAGCCGCAACTGGCGGATCTGAAAAAGTACGCGGTGTTCTCCAAGTCCAAACTGACCGACGAAAGCGCCGCCTGGGTGCGTTTTGGCCTGGAGCACGGCGACGCCGCGTTGGCCAGCCTGGGTCTGAGCCTGCCAAGCGAAACCGACAGCGTAGTGCGCAGCGCAGGCCTGATCGCTATTCGCGTCTCGCCGGATCGCGCCGAACTCTGGGTACCGGCCGATCAAGCCGACGCCATCAAAGCCAAGTTGGCCACCGCCCTGCCTGAAGGCGAATTGAACCAATGGCTGCTGGGGCAGATTCGCGCCGGTATCGGTCAGGTCATGCCGACCACCCGCGAGTTGTTCATCCCACAGATGCTCAACCTGCAGGCCGTCGGTGGCGTGAGTTTCAAGAAAGGTTGCTACACCGGCCAGGAAATCGTCGCGCGCATGCAGTACCTGGGCAAGCTCAAGCGTCGCCTCTATCGCGTAGAACTTGACGCGACTGAACTGCCAGAGCCGGGCACCCCGCTGTTCGCCCCAAGCCACAGCAGCGCCATCGGCGAAGTGGTGATTGCCGCCCGCGCCGCAGAAAAGATTGAACTGCTGGCGGTGTTGCAGGCCGAAGCTGCCGAAGCGGGTGATCTGCACCTGGGCGACCTCGAAGGGCCAGCCCTGCATTTGCTCGACCTGCCCTACGAACTGGATCGCGACCGCGAAATCCAGCGCTGATCGCAGCTTTTGTTGCAACACCCTAGAGAATCTACATGAGCGAGCTGGCGGATAAGGTCCAACAGGATTTGGTTGAGGCCATCGATAACGATGACCTGGTTCTGCCAACATTACCGGAAGTGGCCCTGCAAATTCGCAAGGCTGCCGAAGACCCGGAGATCAGTGTCAGCGACCTGAGCAAAGTGATTGGCCGCGACACGGCGCTGTCGGCACGCCTGATCAAAGTGGTCAACAGCCCGTTGCTGCGCGCGACCCAGGAAGTCACCGACCTGCACACCGCGATCACCCGACTGGGAGTGAACTACAGCAGCAACCTGGCGATCGGCCTGGTGATGGAACAGATCTTCCACGCCCGCTCCGAGGTGGTCGAACAGAAGATGCGCGAAGTCTGGCGCAAGAGCCTGGAGATCGCCGGCGTCAGCTACGCCCTGTGCCGTCGGCACACCCAACTCAAACCTGATCAGGCGGCGTTGGGCGGGCTGGTGCATCAGATCGGCGTATTGCCGATCCTGACCTACGCCGAAGATCACTACGAACTGCTGTCAGACCCGGTCAGCCTCAACCATGTGATCGACCACATTCACCCGCTGCTGGGCGACAAGCTGTTGCGGGTCTGGGAATTTCCCGAGCAACTGGTGGCGTTGCCGGGGCTGTATCTGGATTTCAAACGCGACTCGGCGCACCTCGATTACGTCGATCTGGTGCAGGTGGCGAGTCTGTATTGTCACAAGGACAGCGATCATCCGATTGCGCGGATTGACCCACTCAGCGTGCCGGCGTTCAGGAAGCTTGGGATCGATCCGGAGAACAAGGAGTTGTGCGCGGATCTGGAAGAATCGCGGACGATGTTTTACTGATCCGGAACCGCGGCGCGGCCTTCGCGAGCAAGCCCGCTCCCACAGGGGATTTGTGTACGGCGTGGACCCCCTGTGGGAGCAGGCTTGCTCGCGAAGAGGCCCGCACCAACACCACATTTATCCAGCAATAAAACTCACCCGAACCTTCAAACCGGCCTGTTCTCCATCGTGCAAGGTGATCTGCGCCAGATGCGCCCGGCAGATCTCTCCGACAATCGCCAGACCCAACCCTGAGCCCGCGACCTGCTGATTGCGCCGATAGAAGCGTTCAAACACCCGATCACGCTCCTCCAGCGGAATCCCCGGCCCGTCATCTTCAACTTCAAGCACCGCCGGCGCCGCGACCCGCAGAATCACGTTGCCGCCCGGTGGCGTATGCGCCAGCGCGTTGTCCACCAGATTGCTCAGCAGCTCATTGAGCAACGTCGGCTCACCGCGCAGCCACACCGGCTCATCCGCCTCCAGAGCCAGCGCGACTCCGCGCGCATGAGCCAACGGCGCCATGGCCATGCCCAGTTCGCGGGCCAACTGACTCAGATCGAGCAGTTGCGCGCCGCCCTCGGCAATCGCCCGGGCACCGTTTTCCACCCGCGCCAGCGACAGCAGTTGATTGGCCAGATGGGTCAGGCGATCAGTGCTTTGCGCAGAGGATTCCAGCGTGCTGCGCCAGGTTTCCGCTTCAGACGAACGCAGCCCCAGTTCCAGCCGCGCCTTCAACGCCGCCAGTGGCGTGCGCAGTTCGTGGGCGGCATCGGCGATGAACTGCGCCTGCCGCTCGAACTGCCCGCGCAAGCGTTCGGTGAAGTGATTGAGCGCGCGCACCAGCGGCCACAATTCATGTTGCACTTCCACCAGCGGCAGCGGCCGCAAATCATCCGGCTGACGCTCCTCCACCGCCGTGCGCAAACGCTCCAGCGGGCGCAGCGCGGCACTCACCGCGAACCACACCAGCAAGAGGGCGCCGATCGCGAGCATGCCCAGACGCAGCAGCGTATCGGCCGCCAGACTGCGGGCCATGCTGACCCGCGCCTCATCGGTTTCCGCGACACGGATTTCCGCCATGCCATTCATGTTCGGCTCGGTGACCGCTTTGAGCAGGCTGACCACGCGCACGTTCTGCCCGCGATAGGTCGCGTTATAGAAGCGCGCGAGCGCTGGATAATCGTCAGTTCTTGGCGTACCGGGTGGTGGTCCGGGCAGGTTTTCGTAGCCGGAAATCAGCTTCTGGTGAATGTCGTTGACCTGGTAGTAAATCCGCCCGGCGCTGTCGTAAGCGAAGGTGTCCAGCGCCACGTAGGGCACGTCGGCGCTGAGCGTGCCGTCGCGCTGCGACAGGCCGGCGGCAATGGTTCGCGCCGAGGCCAACAGGGTTCGGTCGTAAGCCGTGTCGGCAGCTTCGCGCCCGTTCCAGTATGCGCTCAGACCACTGGCGAGCATCAACACCACCAGCAACAACGCGAGGTTCCACAGCAACCGCCAGCGCAGGCTGCTGGGCTTATGCATCGCGGCTTTCCAGCAAGTAACCAAGGCCACGGAAGGTCACGATCGCCACCGGTTGGCCGTCGAGTTTCTTGCGCAGACGATGCACGTAGATTTCGATGGCATCGGGGCTGGCTTCTTCGTCGAGACCGAACACCTGTGCGGCGAGTTGCTCCTTGCTCATCACCCGTCCCGGGCGGGCGATCAACGCTTCGAGCACGGCTTGTTCGCGGGAGGTCAGAGTCAGCAGTTCTTCGCCGAGACTAAAGCGTCGGGTGTCGAGATCGTAGGCCAGCACGCCGCAGCGCTGCTGACGCTCGCCACCGAGCACACTGCGCCGCAACAGGGCTTTGACCCGGGCTTCGAGCTCGGTCAGTTCGAACGGTTTGGCCAGGTAATCGTCAGCGCCGAGATTCAAGCCGTGTACGCGGTCCTTCACATCGCTGCGCGCTGTCAGCATCAACACCGGCAGGTTCTTGCCACGTGCGCGCAGGCGCGCCAGCACCTCGAAACCGTCCATGCGCGGCAGGCCGACATCGAGGATCGCCATCGCGTATTCCTCGCTGCCCAGCGCCAGGTCGGCGGCCACGCCATCGTGCAACACGTCCACGGTCAGACCGGTGCTCTTGAGCGCCTGGGCGACGCTTTCGGCCAGTTGCAAATGGTCTTCGACGAGCAGAACACGCATGGATCTCTACCTCATTCAGGGATGGCCGACGCCACTCTTTGCCGCGGAGTTTACAGCCGCAACCGCCGCTGTGAAGCCCGAAACCCGCGAAATCCAGCTGAAAGGTTAGTGAAAGGTTAGCCCGTTAGAGTCCGGTCACGGACAGTTTCGACTGCCGTCGCTGCTGCCACACAGCGATACGAAAAACGCCTCGAAGCGTTTTCGACCAATAAGAACAATAAACGGAGTACACCCGCATGCCGTCCTTGCAGACCAAGGCTTCTACGCCTGTTCGTCCTTCTCGTTTGCGCCACGCCACCCTCGCCAGCACCGCTGCCCTCGCCGGTTTCTCACCGTTGAGCTACGCCGACTTCATCAAAGACAGTTCCGCCACCTTCGAAACCCGCAACATGTACTTCAACCGCGACTTTCGCGACGGCACCAGTGCCCAGCAAAGCAAGCGTGATGAATGGGCGCAGGGTTTCATGCTCAACCTGCAATCGGGTTACACCGACGGCACCGTGGGCTTCGGTGTCGATGCGCTGGGCATGCTCGGGGTCAAACTTGATTCGAGCCCGGATCGTACCGGCACCGGCCTGTTGCCGACCCACGATGACGGGCGCGCGGCGAACGAATACTCGAAAGTCGGCCTGACCGGCAAAGTGAAAATCTCCGCCACCGAACTGAAAATCGGCAGCCTGATTCCCGAACTGCCGATCCTCAAACCGAATGACGGGCGCATCCTGCCGCAGACGTTCGAAGGTGGTTTGCTGACCTCCAAAGAGATCAAGAACCTGACCTTCACCGGCGGGCGTCTGGAGAAAGCCAAGGATCGCGACAGCACCGATTTCGAGGACATCGCCCTCAACAACAAGAACAGCCGCTTCGCGGGCACCGTGGCCGGCAAGCATTTCGATTTTGCCGGCGTGGACTACAAGTTCACCGACAAGATCACCGGCAGTTACCACTTCGCCCAGCTCGACGAAGTCTATAACCAGCACTTCTTCGGTCTGGTCGCCTCACGGCCGATGGGCCCGGGCACCTTCGCCACCGACCTGCGCTTTGCGGTCAGTGACGATCAGGGCGCGGCCCGTGGTGGCGAGATCGACAACCGCTCGCTCAACGGTCTGGTCAGCTACGCCCTGAGCGGCCACAAGTTCACCGCCGGTTATCAGCACATGTCCGGCGACAGCGCCTTCCCGTATGTCGATGGCAGCGACCCGTACCTGGTCAACTTCGTGCAGATCAACGACTTCGCCGGCGCCGAAGAGCGCTCATGGCAGGCGCGTTACGATTTCGACTTTGCGCGTCTCGGCATCCCTGGCCTGTCGTTCATGAGCCGTTACCTGAGCGGTGACAACATCAAGCTCAAGAATGGCGAAGAAGGCAAAGAGTGGGAGCGCAACACCGAGATCAAATATGTAGTACAAAGCGGCGCCCTGAAGGACGTTGCCGTACGCCTGCGTAATGCCACCTACCGTTCCAACTACTCCGCTCGCGATGCCGATGAAGTGCGTCTGCTGGTGAGCTATAGCGTTGCCCTTTGGTAATTCAGTACGTCCATAACAACAACTCCCAAGGAGACATAGATGAACTTATCACTGCGTAAAGTTGCTCTGGCCGCTGGCGTCATGCTGTTCGCCGGCCAACTGATGGCCGAACCGAAACGTCCGGAATGCATCGCCCCGGCCTCCCCCGGCGGTGGTTTCGACCTGACCTGCAAACTGGCGCAGAGCGCGCTGGTCAACGAAAAACTGCTGACCAAACCGATGCGCGTGACCTACATGCCCGGCGGTGTCGGCGCGGTGGCGTACAACGCGGTCGTCGCCCAGCGCCCGGCCGATGCCGGCACGCTGGTGGCGTGGTCCAGCGGTTCGTTGCTGAACCTGGCGCAAGGCAAGTTCGGCCGTTTCGACGAGACCAACGTGCGCTGGCTGGCCGCCGTCGGCACCAGTTACGGCGCCATCGCGGTGAAGAGCGATTCGCCCTACAAGACCCTCGACGATCTGGTCAAAGCCCTGAAAAAAGATCCGAGCTCCGTGGTCATCGGTTCCGGCGGCACCGTCGGCAGCCAGGACTGGATGCAGACCGCACTGATCGCCAAGGCTGCCGGGATCAACCCGCGTGACCTGCGTTACGTCGCCCTCGAAGGCGGCGGCGAAATCGCTACTGCACTGCTCGGCGGTCACATCCAGGTGGGTAGTACCGACATCTCCGACTCCATGCCGCATATCCAGAGCGGTGACATGCGGCTGCTCGCGGTGTTCGCCGATAAACGCATCGACGAACCGGAAATGAAAGACATCCCGACCGCGCGCGAGCAGGGCTACGACATCGTCTGGCCGGTGGTGCGCGGTTTCTACCTCGGGCCAAAAGTCAGCGACGAAGACTACGCCTGGTGGAAAGACGCCTTCGACAAACTGCTGGCCTCGGACGACTTCGCCAAGCTGCGCGATCAACGTGAACTGTTCCCGTTCGCCATGACCGGCCCGGAGCTGGACACCTACGTGAAGAAGCAGGTCGCGGACTACAAAGTGCTGGCCAAAGAGTTCGGCCTGATTCAGTGATCGTCTCTGTCTAGCGGCTGCGGCCTCGCGCATCGAGGCCTCGGCACAGGAGTTTCCCATGCTCTTACAACGCATTTTCGCCTCGGTGCTGTTGCTGGCCTGCGTTGGCCTGGCGCTGATGGCGTGGCCGTATCAAGCGGCTTTTTCTTATGAACCGGTCGGCCCGCGCGCCTTTCCTCTGCTGATGCTCGGCCTGATGGGCGTGGCGCTGCTGTACATGGTGTTCCGCCCGGCACCGATCAAACACAGCGAAGACGAGCCACCGCTGGATCGCCAAACCCTGACCAAGATCGGCATCTGCGTCGTCCTGCTGCTGGTGTTCGCCGGCCTGTTCGAACCACTGGGCTTCATTCTCAGCAGCATCCTGATCGGCATCCCGATGGCGCGCCTGTATGGCGGTCGCTGGCTACCGAGCATTGTGGTGACAACGTTGATGGCCATCGGTCTGTACCTGCTGTTCGACCGTCTGATGGACGTTCCACTGCCGCTGGGCCTGCTCGACGTTCTGGAGAACTGATATGGATACTCTCGGTTATTTGGGTCAGGGCTTCGGCGTCGCGCTGAGCCCGTACAACCTGGTCACGGCCTTGACCGGCACGCTGATCGGCACCGTGGTCGGGCTGTTGCCGGGCCTGGGTCCGATCAATGGCGTGGCCCTGCTGATCCCGATCGCCTTCGCCCTCGGCCTGCCACCGGAGTCGGCGCTGATTCTGCTGGCGGCGGTGTATCTGGGCTGCGAATACGGCGGGCGGATCAGCTCGATCCTGCTGAACATTCCGGGCGAAGCCTCCACCGTGATGACCACCCTCGACGGTTATCCGATGGCGCGCCAGGGTCTGGCCGGTGTCGCCCTGTCGCTGTCGGCATGGAGTTCGTTCATCGGTGCGTTCATCGCCACCTGCGGCATGGTGCTGTTCGCCCCACTGCTGGCGAAATGGGCGATTGCCTTCGGCCCGGCGGAATACTTCGTGTTGATGGTGTTCGCGATTGTCTGTCTCGGCGGCATGGCCGGCGATCGTCCGTTGAAGACGTTTATTGCGGCGTTGATCGGGCTGTTCCTGTCGACCGTTGGCATCGACGCCAACAGCGGCGTATACCGCTTCACCGGCGACAACATTCACCTGACCGACGGCATCCAGTTCGTGGTGCTGGTACTGGGTCTGTTCTCGGTCAGTGAAATCCTCCTGCTGCTGGAAAAAACCCATCGCGGCCAGGAAGCGGTGAAAGCCACCGGACGCATGATGTTCAACTTCAAGGAAGCGGCGTCGGTGTTCGTGGTGAACATCCGTTGCGGCCTGCTGGGTTTCATCATGGGCGTGTTGCCGGGTGCCGGCGCGACGTTGGCCAGTGCCGTGGCCTACATGACCGAAAAACGCATCGCCGGTGCCGGCGGCAAATTCGGTCAGGGTGACGCCCGTGGCCTCGCCGCTCCTGAGACCGCGATCGGCGCTTCGGCCTGTGGCGCGCTGGTGCCGATGCTGACCCTCGGCGTACCCGGTTCGGGCACCACCGCCGTGATGATCGGCGCGCTGTCGCTGTACAACATCACCCCGGGGCCGCTGCTGTTCCAACAGCAACCGGACATCGTCTGGGGCCTGATCGCGTCGTTGTTCATCGCCAACATCATGCTGGTGATCCTCAACATCCCGATGATCCGCATCTTCACCCGCATCCTCGCCGTGCCGAACTGGGCACTGGTGCCGGTGATCGCGATCATCACCGGAATCGGCGTGTACGCCGTGCATGCGACCACCTTCGACCTGTTCCTGATGGTCGGCATCGGTATCTTCGGCTACATCCTGCGCAAGCTGGATTTCCCGTTGTCGCCGGTGCTTCTGGGGTTCATTCTCGGCGGGCTGATGGAGCAGAACCTGCGTCGTGCGCTGTCGATTTCCAACGGTGCGCTGGAAATCCTCTGGTCGAGCCCGATCACTTTCGGCGTGTGGATCCTGACCGCGATCATGTTGCTGATGCCGCTGCTGCGCATCTGGCGCAAACGTGCGGCGGCGCAACGCGCCATCGCCGATGTCTGATCGCTCCTCCCTCAGAAGCTGGTGGGCCACCCCGCTGGTCGGTCTGCTTGGCGGTTTTATCGCCAGCCAGATCGGCTGGCCACTGCCGTGGATGGTCGGCTCGTTGCTGGCGATCATCCTCGTGCGCTGCCTGACCCCGTGGCAACTCACGGAAATCCCCGGAGGGCGTAAATGCGGCCAATGGATTGTCGGCATCGGCATCGGCCTGCACTTCACCCCGGTGGTGATGGAGCAGGTGCTGAGTCATTTCGGATTGATCTTCTTCGGTGCCCTGGTCACCAGCCTGTCGGCGGTGGTCGGCGTGTGGTTGATGCGCCGTACCGGCGAGGATCGTGCCACGGCATTTTTCTCGAGCATGCCCGGTGGCTCAGGTGAGATGGTTAACCTCGGCGCACGCAATGGCGCGCTGCTCAGTCATGTCGCGGCGGGGCAGAGTCTGCGGGTGCTGGTGGTGGTGCTGTGCGTGCCGGCCGCGTTCAAGTATCTGCTGGGCGACGGCACACCGATTTCCCACGCCGGCAACGTCGATTGGCGCTGGCTGGCGATTCTGTTTCCCACGGGCGCCCTGCTCGCCTGGCTCTGGCAGCGTTTGCGTCAGCCCAATCCGTGGCTGTTCGGGCCGCTGCTGGTCAGTGCCACGGTGAGCATTGCCTGGGATTTGCACATCGGCCTGCCGGACGGTGGAAGCCAGATCGGCCAGTGGCTGATCGGCAGCGGCCTGGGCTGTCACTTCAACCGACAGTTCTTCCGCCGCGCGCCGTCATTCATGGGCCGTACGCTGATCGGCACGGCGCTGACCATGTTGATCGCGACCTTGGCGGCTTTGGGTTTGAGTGCACTGACCCATCTGGATCTGCGTTCGCTGACGTTGGGCATGATGCCCGGCGGCATCGCCGAGATGAGCCTGACGGCGGAGACCCTGCAACTGTCGGTGCCGCTGGTGACGGCGATGCAGGTGATGCGGCTGCTGTTTGTGCTGTTTCTGGCGGAGCCGTTGTTCAAGTATTGGAACCGTAATCCCGAGTAACACCGATAGACCGAGTTGCCTTCTTCGCGAGCAAGCCCGCTCCCACATTGGTTATGTGCATGCCGCAAAACCAATGTGGGAGCGGGCTTGCTCGCGAAGG
>NZ_JASCPO010000077.1:0-25887 GCF_029960145.1 Pseudomonas sp. PS01299
CGCGAATGCGGTGTGTCAGTCAATTGTGTTGTCGACTGACACACCGCATTCGCGAGCAAGCCCGCTCCCACAAAGATTTGTGCAAGCTGCAGTTACAGCGGCATCGTGTAATGCAGCGCGTAGCTTTCTACACCGTCGTTGCTGCTGGCCAGGCCGGCGTTGGAATAGTGCGTTGCACGAATCCCCACTTCATGCCCGCCATTGAAGCGCAGACCAAAACCGATGCGGTCTTCGAACTGGAAAGAGCCGCCGATGTTGTTGCTTTCATATTTGGTGTTGGAGAACGCTGCGACACCAATGCCCGCTTCAACATACGGCTTGACCGACTGACCGGCAAACTCGTAAACAAATACCGGCGAGAACGACAGGCTGTTGTTGCTCGAAGTCTTGTCACCTTCCCAGTAAGTGTAAGCGCCGCTCCAGTAACCGGTCAGGCGACCGACATCACTTTGAAGCCAGCTCTTGTCCCAATCGAAATTCATGCCCAGGCGATAAGTCATGGTCGAATCGCTGGTCGCACCCACTGCAAATTCAACACCTGCAGCTTGCGCGGTAATACTTTGCCCCATCAGTGCGGCCGCAATCGCGGCCAAGCAGAATAGTCGCTTCACTTTGAAACTTCCTTTTCCGGAACGATCGTTTGGTTTTCTAGATAACTCATCGCTATAGAAGCTAGCGCCTGATTAGAAGTTCAGCTGTTTTTCTAGTTATTTCACATTTTTTTTACAAGCTGAATTTTTCGACGTCGCCGGCAACCTGACCCAACAGGGGCAGGGTCTTGCGGAAGAACGCGGGGTCGGCACTGGTCCAGAATCTGACCGATCGGTTCGGCCCTTCGGCGAGCAGATCACGTTCGGCCAGCAACCGTTGCAGTTGCCGCGCTACGGCTGCGCCAGTGTCAATCAGGCTGATGCTGTCGGGAATCATCGTCTTGAGCAGCGGCTTGAGAAACGGATAGTGAGTGCAACCGAGAATGATCGTGTCGCAACCGTTGGCCAGCAGCGGGTCGACGTAATGCTGCAGCAACGTGCGCAACTCGGCGCTGTGCAGATCACCGCTTTCAATCAGTTCCACCAGGCCGGGGCACGGCTGGGTGATGACGCGAACGTCAGCGGCGAAGCGGTCGAGCAACGCGGCGAACTTGGCACTCTGCAACGTGCCGGTGGTGGCGAGTACGCCCACCACACCGCTGCGGGTAGCGGCAGCTGCGGGTTTGACCGCTGGCTCCATGCCAACGATCGGCCACTCGGGGAAATCACGGCGCAGATCGGCAACCGCGGCCACCGTCGCCGTGTTGCAGGCGATCACCAGGGCCTTGGCGCCCTGCTCACGGAAAAAACCGGCCATCACATTGCAGCGTTGGCGGATGAACTCCGGGGTTTTCTCGCCGTAGGGAATATGCCCGCAATCGGCGAAATACAGCAGTGATTCATGGGGCAGCAAACGCTGGATTTCAGCCAGTACCGACAAGCCGCCGACACCGGAATCGAACACCGCGATCGGCGCCTCACGCATGCTGCGAACCACAGACGCTGCACCCCGGATCACGCTTGACCCGCAATTCACGGAAGCGCGAACCCAAGGCATCGATCAACAGCAAACGACCCACCAACGGTTCGCCAAAACCGACCAGCACTTTCAACGCTTCAAGCGCCTGCAGGCTGCCGACCAGCCCCACCAGCGGCCCGACCACACCGGCCTCGCTGCAGGTCAGTTCGGCTTCGCTGCCATGCCCGTACAGACAGTGGTAGCACGGACTTTCCGGGCGACGCGGGTCGAACACCGACAACTGCCCTTCCAGACGAATCGCCGCGCCGCTGACCAGCGGTTTGCGCGCTGCCACACACGCGGCGTTGACCGCCTCGCGGGTGGAGAAGTTATCGGAGCAGTCGAGCACCAGATCCACCGCCGACACGGCGGCGGCCAGGGAATCCTCGTCCAGCGCCTGACGATGAGGCACCAGTTTAATCTCGGGATTGATCGCGCTCAGGCGCTTGAGCGCCGAGTCGACCTTGCTCATGCCGACGCTGTCGGTGTCATGAATGATCTGGCGCTGCAGGTTGGTCAGGTCGACCGTGTCGAAATCCGCCAGATGCAATTCACCGACACCGGCCGCCGCGAGATACAGCGCGACCGGGGCGCCGAGACCGCCGAGGCCGACGATCATCACGCGGCTGTTTTTCAGCTTCAGTTGCCCGTCGATGTCGATGTGTTGCAGCAGAATCTGCCGGCTGTAGCGCAGCAATTCCTGATCATTCAGCACGGCAGACGCCCCAGGCTGATCCGTTGATGGCCGCCCAGATCGGTGCGGCTGTGGACTTGTTCAAAACCGCGAGTGAGCAACAGATCACGCACGGCTTCGGCTTGATCATAGCCGTGTTCGAGCATCAGCCAGCCGCCGGCTTCCAGATGATCCGGAGCCTGCGCGACAATCAGGCGCAGATCGTCGAGCCCGTCGACACCGGCCACCAGCGCACTGGCCGGTTCGAAGCGCACGTCGCCCTCGACCAGATGCGGATCGGCAGCCGCAATGTACGGCGGATTGCTGATGATCAGGTTGAAACGTTGGCCTTCGAGGGCGCTGAACCAGTGACTGCTCAGCACCGTGGCGTTGTTCAGGTTCAAGCGCTGACGGTTGCGTTCGGCAAGGGCCACGGCTTCCAGCACGCGATCCACCGCCGTGACGTTCCACGCCGGGCGTTCGCTGGCCAGGGCCAGGGCAATCGCGCCGCTACCGGTGCCCAGATCGAGGACTTTCGCCGGCGTTGCCGCCAGCAGTTCCAGTGCGGCCTCGACCAGCAACTCGGTGTCCGGGCGCGGGATCAACGTGTGCGGCGCGACTTCCAGATCGAGCTTCCAGAACCCCTGCTGACCAAGGATATAGGCCACCGGCTCGCCACTTCGACGCCGTTGCAGGTACTCGGTAAAAATCAGCACCGCTTCGCTGGGTACGATGCGCTCGGGCCAGGTGTGCAGGAAGCTTCGCGATTTGCCCAGTGCCGCTGCCAGGAGCAATTCGGCATCCAGGCGCGCGGTGGGCGAGTCCGGCAATTCGGCAGCGCGCAACAGACTGGCGATGATGGTCATTTATTCACCTATCGCTGCAAGTTGGTCGGCCTGGTATTCGGCCAGCAAAGGCTCGATCACCGCTTCAACGCCACCGGCGAGGATTTCATCAAGGGAGTACAGGGTCAGGTTGACGCGATGGTCAGTGACCCGGCCCTGGGCAAAGTTGTACGTGCGAATGCGCTCGGAACGATCACCGGAACCCACCAGCAACTTACGCTCGCTGGCAATCGCATTCGCCGCCGCTGCGGTTTGCTGATCGTTGAGTTTGGCCGACAGCCAGGCCATCGCCCGGGCACGGTTCTTGTGCTGGGAACGTTCTTCCTGACACTCGACGACGGTGCCGGTCGGTATGTGCGTGATGCGGATCGCCGAGTCGGTGGTGTTGACGTGCTGACCACCGGCCCCGGAGGAGCGGTAAGTGTCGACACGCAGATCCGCCGGGTTGATCTCGATGGCTTCGCGCTCGTCCGGTTCGGGCAACACCGCCACGGTGCAGGCCGAGGTGTGGATACGGCCCTGGGATTCGGTAGCGGGTACACGCTGTACGCGGTGCGCGCCGGATTCGAACTTCAGCTTGCCGTAAACGTTGTCGCCTTCAATGCGGGCGATGACTTCTTTATAGCCACCGTGCTCGCCTTCGTTTTCCGAAAGGATCTCCACGCGCCAGCCACGTCGTTCGGCGTAACGCGAGTACATGCGAAACAGATCGCCGGAGAAGATCGCCGCCTCGTCGCCACCGGTACCGGCGCGAATTTCGAGAAAGACGTTACGCCCGTCATTGGGATCCTTGGGCAGCAACATGCGCTGCAGATCATCTTCCAGCCTGATCAGCAATTCCTTGGCTTCGCGGACTTCTTCCACGGCCATTTCACGCATGTCCGGGTCGCTGTCCTTGAGCAGCGCCTGGGCGCCTTCAAGATCACTTTGTACGCCGAGCAGCTTTTTGTAGCCTTGTACCACCGGCTCGAGTTCGGCGTATTCCTTGGAATAGGCGCGGAATCTGGCCTGATCGGCAATGACTTCGCCGTCGCCGAGCAGCGCGGTCAGTTCCTCGAAACGGTCCTGGAGGGTGTCCAGCTTGTTGAGCAGTGACGCTTTCATTGCGGTTTTTTATCCGAAAAACTATCCGGTGAGCCCTCGAGGGCAAAGAGTTCCTGGGCCATGGCCAGCGCATCGAGGCGGCCTTCGGCAGAAAGCTTTTTCAATTGCACGCTGGGCGCATGCAGCAGTTTATTGGTCAGGCCACGGGCCAGTTGCCCGAGCACCTCTTCGGCGTTGCCGCCGTTGGCCAGCAGACGCAGGGCTTTTTGCAGCTCCTCGTCGCGCAGGCGTTCGCTTTGTTGCCGATAAGCCTTGAGCACATCGACCGCCGCCAGCTCACGCAGACGCACCATGAAATCGTCGGCGCCGACCGAGACCATCTCTTCCGCCGCCTGGGCTGCGCCCTGACGACTCTTGAGGTTCTCGGCGACCACTTCGTGCAGATCGTCGACGCTGTACAGGTAAACGTCGTCGAGTTCGCCGACTTCCGGTTCGATGTCGCGGGGTACGGCGATGTCGACCATGAAGATCGGTTTGTGCTTGCGCTGCTTCAGCGCGCTTTCCACCGCGCCCTTGCCGAGGATCGGCAACTGGCTGGCGGTCGAACTGATCACGATATCGCTGCGCACCAGTTCCGCCGGAATGTCCGACAGCAGCACCGCGTGCGCGCCGAACTGCTCGGCCAGCAGGCTGGCACGTTCCAGCGTGCGGTTGGCGACCACGATGCGCTTGACCCCCAGCTCATGTAAATGGCGGGCGACAAGCGTGATGGTCTCGCCAGCGCCTATCAGCAGGGCCTGACTGCGTTGCAGGTCGCTGAAAATCTGTTTGGCCAGACTGACCGCGGCAAACGCCACGGACACCGGGTTTTCGCCGATGGCGGTGTCGGTACGCACTTGCTTGGCGGCATTGAACGTCGCTTGAAACAGCCGCCCCAGCAGCGGGCCGATGGTCCCGGCCTCGCGAGCCACGGCGTAAGCCGATTTCATCTGGCCGAGAATCTGCGGTTCGCCCAGCACCAGCGAGTCGAGCCCGGAGGCGACGCGCATCATGTGACGAACTGCCGCATCATCTTCATGCACATAAGCACTCGCGCGCAGCTCATCGAGGCTTAAATGGTGATAATCGGCCAGCCAGCGCAGAACCAGATCAGCCGAAACCTGATCCTGTTCTATATACAGCTCACTGCGATTGCAGGTGGAGAGGATCGCAGCTTCGCGGCTGTCGGTGAGTCGGCAGAGCTGCTGCAAGGCCTCCACCAGCTGCTCAGGGGTAAAGGCCACGCGCTCGCGGACGTCTACTGAAGCAGTCTTGTGGTTAATACCGAGTGCAAGGAAGGCCATTCAAGGTCGCTGATGGTGACGTGAAGCCGGCAATTGTCCTACTTCGTCAGATTCAGAACAACTACCGCTGACTATTGTCCCAATTGTCGGCCACTATAAAGGCCACATTCGAGACTCGGTTATGTTTGGCCGAAGGCTTGTGTCATGATGATCCGACCGCAGGTTAGTCGTCCTCTTCCTATATGAATAGATCTTCCGCGTTGCTCCTTGCTTTTGTCTTCCTCAGCGGCTGCCAGGCCATGGCACCCGTTTCGCCGGACGGTACCCCGCCGGTCGAAGACACCGCGTCCCCGCCTGAAAAACCCAAGGTTTACAGCTCGTTCAGCGAGGAAACCGTTTTCAGCCTGCTGAGCGCCGAACTCGCCGGCCAGCGCAATCGGTTCGACATTGCCCTGGACAACTACGTGACCCAGGCGATCAATACTCAGGACCCGGGGGTTTCCGAGCGCGCGTTCCGCATCGCCGAATATCTCGGTGCCGACCAGCCTGCGCTGGACACCGCACTGATCTGGGCAAAAAACGCCCCGGACGACCTTGAAGCGCAACGCGCCGCCGCCGTGCAACTGGCTCGCGCCGGGCGTTACGACGACTCCATGGTCTATATGGAGAAAGTCCTGCAGGGCAAGGGCGACACACATTTCGACTTCCTCGCGCTATCGGCCGCCGATACCGATCAGGAAACCCGCAACGGCCTGATGAAAAGTTTCGACCGTCTGCTGCAGCGCCACCCGAAGAACAGCCAGCTGATTTTCGGCAAGGCCCTGCTGCTGCAACAGGACGGCGACAATAAAGCCGCCCTGACACTGCTCGAAGACAACCCGCCGGAAGAAGGCGAGATTGCGCCGATCCTGCTGCGCGCGCGTCTGCTGCAAACCATGAATCGTGGCGACGAAGCCCTGCCGCTGTTGCGCAAAAGCATCAAGAAATACCCGGACGACAAACGCCTGCGCCTGACTTATGCGCGCACGCTGGTTGAACAGGACCGGATGGATGACGCCAAGGTCGAGTTCTCCACCCTCGTTCAGCAATACCCGGAAGACGACGAACTGCGTTATTCGCTGGCACTGGTGTGCCTGGAAGCCAAGGCCTGGGACGAGGCCAAGGGTTACCTGGAAGACCTGATCGCCCGGGAAAGCCACGTTGACTCGGCGCACCTGAACCTCGGTCGCATCGCTGAAGAACGCAACGACCCGCAGGGCGCGCTGATCGAATACGCGCAGGTCGGCCCTGGCAATGACTATCTGCCGGCGCAACTGCGTCAGGCAGACATTCTGATGAACAACGGCAAGACCGCTGAAGCCCAGAGCAAACTGGCGGCCGAGCGCGATGCCCAACCGGATTACGCGATCCAGCTGTATCTGATCGAATCCGAAACCCTGTCGGCCAACAAACAGGACGACAAGGCCTGGAAAACGCTGGATAAAGCCTTGCAGCAATACCCGGACGATCTGAATCTGCTCTACACCCGGGCCATGCTCGCGGAAAAACGCAATGATCTGGCACAGATGGAAAAAGACCTGCGCCTGATCATCAAGCGCGACCCGGACAACGCCATGGCGCTCAATGCGCTGGGCTATACCCTGTCCGATCGCACCACCCGCTACGCTGAAGCCAAGGCCCTGATCGAACAGGCGCACCAGATCAATCCGGAAGACCCGGCGGTACTCGACAGCCTCGGCTGGGTGAATTTCCGCATGGGCAATCTGGACGACGCCGAAAAATATCTGCGTCAGGCGCTCGAGCGTTTCCCGGACCACGAAGTCGCCGCGCACCTGGGCGAAGTTCTGTGGGTCAAGGGCAATCAGCGCGAGGCCAAGCAAGTCTGGGGCAAGTACCTCAAAGATCAGCCCGACAGCACCATCCTGCGCAGCACCATCAAGCGCCTGACCGGATCCGAGACTCTTTAACTCATGTTTTTGCGCCACGTTATTGTTTTCAGCTTCATCGCCCTGCTCGCCGGTTGCGCGGGCTTCGGCGCTCGCGAATCGGTCGAGGGCCACGGCAGTCCGGCTCAGTGGGCCGCGAACAAACAACAGCTGACCGGCCTCGACGGCTGGCAGATCGACGGCAAGATCGGCATTCGCGCACCGAAAGATTCCGGTAGCGGCACGCTGTTCTGGCTGCAACGCCAGGACTACTACGACATTCGCCTGTCCGGCCCGCTGGGTCGTGGCGCGGCACGTCTGACCGGGCGCCCGGGCAAGGTTTCGCTGGAAGTCGCCAATCAGGGCCGCTATGACTCCGAGTCACCGGAAGCGCTGCTCGAAGAGCAACTCGGCTGGAAGCTACCGGTGTCGAATCTGGCCTGGTGGGTCCGTGGCCTGCCGGCCCCCAGCAGCAAAAGCCGTCTGACCCTCGATAACGACAGTCGCCTGGCCAATCTGGAACAGGACGGCTGGAAGGTCGAGTACCTCAGCTACGCCGAGCAAAACGGTTACTGGCTGCCCGAGCGGATCAAGCTGCACGGCACCGATCTGGACGTGACGCTGGTAATCAAGACCTGGCAACCGCGTAAATTGGGGCAATAACGCATGACCGCTCCACGTCTGACGCTGCCATCGCCGGCCAAGCTCAACCTGATGCTGCACATTCTCGGTCGCCGGGCAGACGGCTATCACGAACTGCAGACGCTGTTTCAGTTCGTCGATTACGGCGACGAAATCACCTTCGCCGTGCGCGATGACGGCGTGATTCATCTGCACACCGAATTCGCTGGCGTGCCCCACGACAGCAACCTGATCGTGCGCGCGGCGAAAATGCTTCAGCAACAGTCCGGCTGCACACTCGGCATCGACATCTGGATCGACAAGGTGCTGCCCATGGGCGGCGGCATCGGTGGCGGCAGCTCGAATGCGGCGACCACCCTGCTCGGCCTCAATCACTTGTGGCAACTGGGCTGGGATGAAGATCGCCTCGCCGCGCTGGGCCTGTCGCTCGGCGCCGACGTGCCGGTTTTCGTCCGTGGTCACGCGGCTTTTGCCGAGGGCGTGGGCGAGAAACTGACCCCGGTCGACCCCGAAGAACCGTGGTATCTGGTGCTTGTGCCGCAAGTCTCTGTAAGTACGGCAGAAATTTTTTCCGATCCTTTGTTGACACGTAACACGCCGCCCATTAAAGTGCGCCCCGTTCCCGAGGGAAACAGTCGAAATGACTGCTTGCCGGTGGTTGCAAGGCGTTATCCAGAAGTACGTAACGCATTGGATTTGTTAGGTAAATTTACCGAAGCAAAACTCACCGGAACTGGAAGTTGTGTGTTTGGGGGCTTCCCAAGCAAAGCTGAAGCTGATAAAGTCTCGGCCCTTCTGACAGAGACCCTTACAGGGTTTGTAGCGAAAGGAAGCAACGTTTCGATGTTGCATCGCAAGCTGCAAAGTCTGCTCTAAAAGGAATCAAGTGCAAGGCACTTGAAGCAACAGATACAGGGGCGTCGCCAAGCGGTAAGGCAGCAGGTTTTGATCCTGCCATGCGTTGGTTCGAATCCAGCCGCCCCTGCCATTTTCTATACTCATCCAGGTTACCCTCAGCCTCTAGGTACTGCGCGTGTCCAAGATGATGGTCTTTACGGGGAACGCTAACCCCGATCTGGCTCGGCGTGTTGTACGTCAGCTGCATATCCCTCTCGGTGACATCTCTGTCGGTAAATTCTCCGACGGCGAAATTACTGCCGAGATCAATGAAAACGTTCGCGGTAAAGACGTTTTCATTATTCAGCCGACTTGCGCTCCGACCAACGATAACCTGATGGAACTGGTAGTGATGGCTGATGCCTTCCGCCGCTCCTCGGCTACTCGTATTACTGCTGTTATTCCTTATTTTGGTTATGCCCGTCAGGATCGCCGTCCGCGTTCCGCACGTGTGGCTATCAGCGCGAAAGTCGTTGCTGACATGCTTACCGTAGTCGGCATCGACCGTGTTCTCACGGTTGATCTGCATGCTGACCAGATTCAGGGCTTCTTCGATATTCCGGTAGATAACATCTACGGCTCCCCGGTTCTGGTGGATGACATTGAAGATCAGCGCTTCGAAAACCTGATGATCGTGTCCCCGGACATTGGTGGCGTCGTGCGTGCACGGGCTGTTGCCAAATCCCTGGGCGTGGATCTCGGGATCATCGACAAACGCCGTGAGAAAGCCAATCACTCTGAAGTGATGCATATCATCGGTGATGTCGAAGGGCGTACCTGCATTCTGGTCGATGACATGGTCGATACCGCCGGCACTCTGTGCCACGCGGCCAAGGCCCTGAAAGAGCATGGCGCAGCCAAGGTCTTTGCCTACTGCACACACCCTGTGCTGTCGGGTCGGGCCATCGAGAATATCGAAAATTCCGTGCTGGACGAGCTGGTGGTGACTAACACCATCCCGCTGTCCGCTGCAGCACAAGCCTGTGCACGTATCCGTCAACTGGATATCGCACCGGTTGTTGCCGAAGCGGTTCGCCGCATCAGCAATGAAGAATCGATCAGCGCGATGTTCCGTTAAGGGCCCTGCCCTTCTCGAAATGTCTCGTTGACGAAAAGCGCCCCGCCCCGGCATTCCTGTCGGGGCGGGGCTTTTTTGCCCATACCGTGTTTGGCGCTGGTCGCAAACGCCACTCGGTCATGGCTATTTTGGAGATACAAAATGAACGATTTTACTCTGAATGCTGAAGTGCGTTCCGACCTGGGGAAAGGTGCGAGCCGCCGCCTGCGTCGTCTCGCCGCTCTGGTTCCAGCTGTTGTTTACGGTGGCGACAAAGCCCCTGAATCCATCAGCATGCTGGCCAAAGAAGTTGCCAAACTGCTCGAAAACGAAGCGGCTTACAGCCACATCATCGAGCTGAACGTTGGTGGCAAGAAACAAAACGTCGTGATCAAAGCCCTGCAACGTCACCCGGCCAAAGGCCACGTGATGCACGCTGACTTCGTACGCGTTGTAGCTGGCCAGAAACTGACCGCTATCGTTCCTGTGCACTTCATCAACGAAGCTGCTCCAGTGAAGAAAGGCGGCGAAATCTCGCACGTTGTTGCCGAGATCGAAGTTTCCTGCCTGCCAAAAGACCTGCCTGAGTTCATCGAAGTCGACCTGGCTGACGCTGAAATCGGCACCATCGTTCACCTGTCGGACCTCAAAGCTCCTAAAGGTGTCGAGTTCGTTGCTCTGGCACACGGCGATGACAAGGCAGTAGCCAACGTCCACGCTCCACGTGTTGCTCCAGAAGCTACCGAAGAAGGCGCAGCAGAGTAATTTCACTCTGTTCGTCGGAGTGAGTGAAACATCGCGGACTGGAACGTAGCGAGAAAGCGGGCGAGAACGCGGAGTTTACATTCATGGTAAATGAGCAATTTTCGTCCACTTTCGCCGCCTTCACTGCTTGCGGCGATGTTATCCACCACTCCAAGGAAGGGCCCCTATCGTGACTGCCATCAAACTGATCGTTGGCCTGGGAAATCCAGGCGCTGAATACGAACAGACCCGGCATAACGCAGGGGCCCTTTTTGTTGAGCGCATCGCTGCCGCGCAAGGTGTGAACCTTGTGGCCGATCGCAAATATTTCGGCCTGACCGGGCGCTACTCGCATCAGGGTCAGGATGTTCGTCTGCTGATTCCCACCACCTACATGAACCGCAGCGGCCAGGCCGTGGCGGCACTCGCCGGTTTCTTCCGCATCAAGCCTGAAGAAATCCTGGTGGCGCACGACGAACTCGACCTGCCTCCGGGCGTCGCCAAGCTCAAACAGGGCGGCGGCCATGGCGGTCACAACGGGTTGCGCGACATCATTGCGCAACTGGGCAATCAGAATACTTTCTACCGCCTGCGGCTTGGCATCGGCCACCCGGGCGTCGCCAGTATGGTTTCAAATTTCGTCCTGGGTCGTGCGCCACGCGCCGAACAGGAAAAACTCGATGCCAGCATCGACTTTGCCCTCGGCGTGCTGCCGGATATCCTCGCCGGTGAATGGAACCGCGCGATGAAAAACCTGCACAGCCAGAAGGCCTGACTCTAATCCGAGGGGAAACACCATGGGATTCAATTGCGGCATCGTCGGCCTGCCTAACGTCGGCAAGTCCACCCTGTTCAACGCCCTGACCAAATCCGGTATCGCGGCCGAGAACTTCCCCTTCTGCACCATCGAGCCGAACAGCGGCATCGTGCCGATGCCGGATCCACGTCTGGAAGCCCTGGCGGCCATTGTCAATCCGAAGCGCATCCTGCCGACCACCATGGAATTCGTCGACATCGCAGGCCTGGTGGCCGGCGCCTCGAAAGGTGAAGGTCTGGGCAACAAGTTCCTGGCCAACATCCGCGAAACCGACGCCATCGCTCACGTGGTGCGCTGCTTCGAAGACGACAACGTGATCCACGTTTCCAACAGCGTCGACCCGAAGCGCGACATCGAAATCATCGACCTGGAACTGATCTTCGCCGACCTCGACAGCTGCGAGAAGCAACTGCAGAAAGTCGCGCGCAACGCCAAGGGCGGTGACAAGGACGCAGTCGTTCAGAAAGCTCTGCTTGAGCAACTGATCGCGCACTTCACCGAGGCCAAGCCTGCGCGCAGCCTGATGAAGAACATGAGCGCTGACGAAAAGTCGGTGATCAAGGGCTTCCACCTGCTGACCACCAAACCGGTCATGTACATCGCCAACGTCGCTGAAGACGGTTTCGAGAACAACCCGCACCTGGACGTGGTCAAGGCCATCGCCGAAGAAGAAGGCGCCATGGTCGTTCCGGTGTGCAACAAGATCGAAGCGGAAATCGCCGAGCTCGATGACGGCGAAGAGAAAGACATGTTCCTCGAGGCCTTGGGCCTGGAAGAGCCTGGCCTGAACCGCGTGATCCGCGCCGGCTACGAAATGCTGCACCTGCAGACCTACTTCACCGCCGGTGTCGAAGAAGTCCGCGCCTGGACCGTCCGCGTCGGTGCCACTGCACCACAAGCTGCTGGCGTGATCCACACCGACTTCGAGAAAGGCTTCATCCGCGCCGAAGTCATCGCCTACAACGACTTCATCCAGTACAAGGGCGAAGCCGGTACCAAGGAAGCCGGTAAATGGCGCCTGGAAGGCAAGGACTACATCGTCAAAGACGGCGACGTAATGCACTTCCGCTTCAACGTGTAAGCGACACGCCCAAGAAAAAGCCGCGTTTGATACGCGGCTTTTTTGTGCCTTACAGATTTTTATACAACACCACCAATCCCCCTGTGGGAGCGGGCTTGCTCGCGAAAGCGGTGTGTCAGCCACATTAATATCGACTGATACACCGCATTCGCGAGCAAGCCCGCTCCCACAGTTGGAAATGGTGTGGGGTCAGGTTTTTTTGGTGCGCGGCAGGAAGATCGCCAGCACGCCAAACAACGGCAAAAAAGAGCACAGGAAATACACGTACTCGATACCGTGCACATCCGCCAGATGCCCCAGCAGCGCCGCACCAATCCCGCCGAAACCAAACATCAAGCCGAAGAACACCCCGGCGATCATCCCGACATTGCCCGGCACCAGTTCCTGCGCGTAAACCACAATCGCCGAGAACGCCGAGGCGAGAATGAAGCCGATCACCACGCTGAGGACAGTGGTCCAGAACAGATCGACGTGCGGCATCAGCAAGGTGAACGGCGCCACGCCGAGAATCGAAAACCAGATCACCGCCTTACGCCCGATCTTGTCGCCAATCGGCCCACCAAAGAACGTCCCCGCCGCCACTGCACCGAGAAACAGGAACAGGTGCAGTTGCGAACTGGCCACCGACAGGTCGAACTTCTCGATCAGGTAAAAGGTGAAATAGCTGGTGAGGCTGGCCATGTAGAAATACTTGGAAAACACCAACAGCCCCAACACCACCAGCGCACTGATCACCCTGCCCTTCGACAACCCGTGAGTCGCCGCCTGCCCGGCCTTGAGCTTGAACAGGTTCAGGTGATGGGCGTACCAGCGGCTGATGCGATACAGCACGAACAGCGCAAACACCGCGAACAGACCGAACCACGCCACGTTGCCCTGACCGAACGGAATAATGATCGCCGCTGCCAGTAATGGGCCGAACGCGGAACCGGCGTTACCGCCGACCTGAAAGGTCGATTGCGCCAGACCAAAGCGTCCGCCCGAGGCCAACCGCGCGATCCGCGAAGCCTCAGGATGAAAGGTCGAGGAGCCGATACCGATCAGCGCCGCCGCCAGCAGAATCAATGGAAAACTGCCGACCACTGACATCATCACGATGCCAATCAGCGTGCAAACCGAACCCGCCGGCAACAGCCACGGTTTCGGATGGCGATCAGTGTGATAGCCGACCCACGGCTGCAACAGCGACGCGGTCAATTGGAAGGTCAGCGTGATCAGGCCGACCTGGGTGAAGCTCAAACCATAGTTGGCCTTGAGCATCGGATAGATCGACGGCAGCACCGACTGAATCAGGTCGTTGATCAAATGCGCCAGCGCCACCGCGCCGATGATACGCATCACCAACGGGCTGCTTTGGGGAGGAGCGGACGCCGAGGCAGCGGCGGTCTGAGCGTTGCTGATAGCCATGAAAGTTTCCGTACAGCAGATGGGTGCACGCAGGCAGGTGCGTCAATGTGCCATTTTTCGGTGCGCCAGCGCCATCCCCTTAGCCAGCTAACTAACTGACTGACCGTCGCACGCGAAGTGATAGCGCAACGCCATGGTCTGAATCTTGCCTTGCTTCTCCCCTCGAACGCGGCGGCCTTACAAAGGCCTCCGAGAATGGGAAGTTTCGCTACAGAGCCGGCCTACAGAGCGGGCGAGAGTGAACTTTCGGGGCCTTTTAGCAGGGCACGACATCGAGGTCGCACGACCGTGATGCACGCCAATGGTGCGTGGTGTCCAGAGGAGTCATGAGGCATGCAGGCTTTCTTGTCACCGGGGATCAAATTGCTGGGGCGGTTTGGATTCGCGCGTAAATTCCAGCTGTTGTTTCTGCTGTTCATTCTGCCGTTGGCCGGCAGCCTGTTGATGATCGGCCAGGACTATCGCGACAAGCTCAATCTGATTTCCGGCGAACGCGCCGGCGTACGCCAGTTGCTCAGCCTTGATGCGCTGGACAACCTGCTCGCCGCCCAGCGTGACCGCGCCGCCCGTTGGCGCGCCACCGAAACCAATCGCCAGCCAACCCCGGCCACCCTCGCTGCCATGGCAGCGTTTGACGCGGTGCAACCAGCCGTCCAGCAAGCCACCAGCGATTTGGGCAACGCGCTGAAAAATGAAGGTGCCGAAGGCGAAACCCTCGCCCGCTATCAAGCCCTGCAAACCGCGCTCGGTGGTCTGGATTCGAAAAGCCTGAGCAGCGTCGGTTGGTGGCCGGACGGTTACGATCGTTTCACCAACGCCCTCAGCGCCCTGCAAGCCTTGCGCGAGCAGATCGTCATGGACAACCGCCTGACGTTGGCGCCATGGCTGGAAACCTATCTGCTGACGCAGATCTCCACGCAACACGCACCGGATCTGATCGAGCGTGTGGGTCGCCTCGCCGCCGTCGGCCAGGCTTCGGTGGTCTCAGGACAATTCACCCTGCAAAGTCGCTTGCAGCTACGCGACCTGCGCGGCCGCATCGGCGACGCCCGCGAGCAGCTTGTCAAAACGGCAGGCCTGCTCGAAGCGCGTCTGCCGAGCGATCTGCAAACCTGGGCTGGTCAGTACCACGACAGCCTCAAGCGTCTGGACGCTGGTCTGAAGGTGCTGGATGACGGCGTGTTCGGCGGCAGCATTACCCTCAAGCCTGAAGACTTCGAACGCAGCCTCGATGCTCTGCTGGGTGATCTCGCGTCGTTGCGCCAGCAATCGCTGCTGTCGCTGGATCAGCGTCTGGACGCCTACCACGCCTCGGCGATTCGCCAGTTCATCGTGGTCGCCGCCGTGTTCGGTTGCCTGTTGCTGGCGGCGCTGTACCTGTTCGTCTGCCTGCAGGCTTCGATACGCCGCAGCGCCAGCGGCATTACCCTGCTGGCCGAGGCCCTGCGTGACGGCAATCTCAGCCTGCAAGTGCCGGTGGTGGGCCGCGATGAGCTGGCGGCGATCAGCACCGCGCTCAACGTCGCGGTGGTGCAACTGCGCGCGAGCATGCTCGGGGTCGATCACGAAACCTCGCAACTGAGCCACGCGGTGCGCAGCCTCAACGATCATTCCAGCGGCGCGCTGAGCGAAGTCGAAGCGCAGCAGTTGCAGATCAGCCAGATCGCCGCCGCTGCCACGCAACTGGCCGCCACTTCGCAAGGTGTGGCGCAGAGTTGCGAACAGGCTTCCGGCAGCGCCCAGCACACCCGGCGCATCGCCGCCGACAGCAGCCGCGACAGCCAGCGCACCACGGCGAGCATTCAGCAGCTCAATCAACGCCTGAACGAAACCGCAGCGGCACTCGGTCGAGTCAGCGAACAGGGCCAGCAGATTCAACTGGTGGTCGACACCATTCGTGGCGTCGCCGAGCAGACCAATCTGTTGGCGCTCAATGCTGCGATCGAGGCGGCACGCGCCGGCGAACAGGGACGCGGCTTTGCCGTGGTCGCCGATGAAGTGCGCAGCCTGTCGCAGCGCACCCAGTCATCGACCGCGCAGATTGCCGGCACCGTCGACAGCTTGCGCGCCACGGTCAACGAAGCGGTGAGCCTGATGGAGGCCGCGTGCGGCCAGGCACAATCGGATGCTGAAGCCGTGACCGGTCTTGGTGAACGTCTTGGTGAAATCGCCAGCGCGGTGCAAAGTGTCACTGACACCTTGGCGCAGATCGCCACCGCCGTTGAGGAACAGGCGAGCACCGCCGATGAAGTCAGCGGCAATATCCAGCAGGTCGATCAGGCGGCGATGCGTTTGCTTGAAGGTGCGCGGGCGGTGAACCTCGCAGCGGACACGCTGAGCCAAGGCAGCCATGCGTTGAGCGCCAATACCGCGAGATTCCAGCTGCGTTGACGCCCTGCCCGCCCCCGATTTCCGGGGTCGGAGGATAAGCGGTTGAAAATAAGAAGAAATATTTTAAATTTACGCTTGACGCTTTTCCATTTCAGGGGAATAATGCGCGCCACTTGGCTACATAGCTCAGTTGGTTAGAGCATAGCATTCATAATGCTGGGGTCCGGGGTTCAAGTCCCTGTGTAGCCACCAAGTACTAAAAACGGCTTACCGAAAGGTAGGCCGTTTTTTTATGCCTCGAGAAAACCGCCCTCTGTGGTGAGGAGATAAATCCCTCACCACAATGCCAATCCTGACCTATTCAGGTCTGCTCTGCCGACAGGGCCATCAGCCCCTTCGCCCAGATCTGCCGAGTGCGCAACCCGACCATCGCCCGCCAGTCCGGATCTGCCGGATAAAACTGCTCCAGCAGTTTCAACTTGATCGCCCGCCCCGTCGCATCCAGCGGATCGCCATGCAGATGCAACCAGTGATCATCGCGCAAATAACGATGCACCTCCGGCCCCGGATACGTTCCGCATTCGATCACGAACGGCATCAGTTGCACGCCCGGCAACGCATTGAGCAATGCCTGTGAGGTGTAGCCGGTAGCCGTCGCGGCGACACCGGTTTCGCTCAACGTTTCGGCGCCGGTGTGCAAGGTGTACAACCATGGGCCGTAGATCGACTGTGCTTGCGCCAACGCCGGGTAAGGCGCCTGGGTGATGGTCAGCAACATCGGATGACCGTATTCGCCGGCGCCGGTGTGCAGGTCGAAACACATCACGGTTTGCGCGCCTGCCAGATGCGCGTCGATGATCTGATGCAACGTGCGATTCGACCAACTCGGCGCGCGGCCGCCATAGAACAGTCCGTCGGGATGACTGTGCTGACCGCCCTCGACAATCGACATCACCGCCGGCCAGCCGTGTTCGGTAATTTGCCCGTCAAGCAAGGCGTCGGCGCGCTTACGCTCGGGGCCGTGCAAATCAGTGCAGGCGTAGATCTCGTGCAGCGTGGCGTAGGCGCGGTTGTCCGGCAACGGCCCGGTGAAATCCAGGTGATTGCGGTTGAGGTCGATGTTGTCTTCGTTGACCCGCCGCAGCCACGCGGTGCCCCACGGGTTGATCAGGTGGATCATCACTACCGCGACATCCTTGGGCAGCGAGCCCGGCACGAAAGTCTTCAGCCAGTCGATCTGGCAATCCGAACCGTAATAGCCCTCAACTCCGTGAGTGCCGCTGAGCGCCACCAGCCGGCGCTTTGCCTGCGGATCACCGAGCACCGCGACATCAGTGCTCAGCGGTTCGCCGAAAGGGCCACAGCGCGGATGGGCGTAGGAGGTGAGCGTGGCGCCAGCGGCGTTGGTGGCGGCAAGAAACCGTTCACGTTGATCGCGGTAGCTGGATTCGGTGGGGAACTCGCTGTGCATGCGTCGCCTCTTGTTGGTTTTGTATTTGTGGGAGCGAGCTTGCTCGCGAAAGCGATTGTGCATTCAACATTTTGGTTGCCTGACACGCCGCATTCGCGAGCAAGCTCGCTCCCACAGGGGCTTTGTTTCAGTTCGATGAGTTTGACGTTGACCCTAGCGAATATCCGCCCGGAAAAGAAAGACAAAAATGCCCGCCGGTTTGCGTCGCGACCGAGCGGTCGATAAAGTCCGTCAGACCTTTCACCCCACGGACGGAGAGCCCCACGTGTTTCCAGCCCTGCCCCTGAGCCGCTTTCGCCTGCCTGCCCTGACGCTGATCATCAGCGCCCTGACCCTCACCGCGTGCAACGCCCCGCCCTCCTCGACCTTGCCGCTGGCGCCGGAAGCCGCTTCCGGTTACCGCACCGATCTGCAGACTCGCCACGCCAGTCAACACATGGCCGCTGCCGCCAATCCGCTGGCCGCCGAGGCCGGTCGCGAGATGCTGCGCAAGGGTGGTTCGGCCATCGACGCGGCGATTGCCATGCAAGCGGTGCTGACTCTGGTAGAACCGCAATCCTCCGGGATCGGTGGCGGTGCGATGATTGTGTTGTGGGACGGCAAACAGGTGCGCACCTACGACGGACGTGAAACCGCCCCGGCGGGTGCCACCGAGAAGCTGTTCCTGCAGGCCGACGGCAAACCGATGCCATTCCCGCAGGCGCAGATCGGCGGGCGCTCGGTGGGTACTCCGGGCGTGCTGCGTGCGCTGGAAATGGCACACAAACAACACGGTCGCCTGCCGTGGGCCACGCTGTTCGAGCCGGCGATCAAACTCGCCGAGCAGGGCTTTGCGATTTCACCGCGCCTGCATTCGCTGCTGGAATCCGACCCGGTGATCCGTAAATCGCCGGACATGGCCGCCTACTTCCTCAACCGCGACGGCAGCGTCAAAGCCGTCGGCACCCGTCTGCAAAACCCGGCATTGGCCGCCGTGCTCAAGCGCATCGCCACCGAAGGTCCGGACGCGCTGTACAAAGGTCCGATCGCCGAAGAGATCGTCGCCAAGGTGCAGGGCCACGCCAATCCCGGCAGCCTGTCACTGAATGATCTTCAGCGCTATCAGGCCAAAGAGCGCGCGCCGCTGTGCACCGACTACAAACGCTGGCAGGTCTGCGGTATGCCGCCGCCGTCGTCGGGCGGGATCGCCGTGGCGCAGATTCTCGGCACCTTGCAGGCGCTGGAAAGCCGCGACCCGCGTCTGTCGCTGACACCGCTCAAACCTGTGAAAACCAACAAACCGGCCGGTATCGAACCCGATCCCCAAGCCGTGCACCTGATCGCCGAAGCCGAACGCCTGGCCTACGCCGACCGCGCGCAATACGTGGCCGATACCGACTTCGTTCCGGTGCCGGTCAAAGGCCTGGTCGACCCGGGTTACCTCGCCAGCCGCGCCAGCCTGATCGGCGAGCGCAGCATGGGCAGCGCCAAGCCGGGCACACCGCCGGGCGTGCAAGTGGCCTACGCCCCGGATCGCTCGCCGCTGCGCATCTCCACCTCGCAAGTGGTCGCCGTGGATGATCTGGGCGGCGCGGTGTCGATGACCACCACTATCGAAGCGGCATTCGGCTCGCACCTGATGGTGCAGGGCTTTTTGCTGAACAACCAGATGACCGACTTCTCGTTCATCCCCGAAGAGCACGGGCAGAAAGTCGCCAACCGCGTCGAACCCGGCAAACGCCCACGCTCGTCGATGGCGCCGACGCTGATCTTCGACCGCAACAGCGGCGAATTCCTCGCCAGCGTCGGCTCGCCGGGCGGTTCGCAGATCATCGAATACGTGGCCAAGACCACCGTCGGCCTGCTCGACTGGAACCTCGACCCGCAAAGCGCCATCAGCCTGCCCAACTTCGGCAGCCGCAACGGCCCGACCGAACTGGAACAAGGCCAGTTCAGTCCGGCGCTGATTCAAGCGTTGAAAGACAAGGGACATGTTGTGAATGAAATCGACATGACCAGCGGCACGCAGGCGATCGTGCGGGTCAAGGATGCGCAAGGGAAAGCCTCGCTGGAAGGTGGCGCGGATCCACGGCGTGAGGGGGAAGCGTTGGGGGATTGAGGCGACGCAGGAAAAACAAAAGGCTTACCGCGAGGTAAGCCTTTTTTATGCAACGGGTTTAACGCGCAATATCACCCGGCTCAGCGATTAGCCACCAGATGCGCCCCAAACAGCAAATAACAACCACCGGCCAAGCGATCCAGCCATTGCCGCGACCGTTCGTAAACGCTCGCGATCCGGCGGCTGGCGAAGAACAGCGCGACGCTGCAATACCAGCTGAACGACAGCGTGGCCATGGTCAGCACGGCCAGCGTCAGCAGTAGCGGCGGGACATGGGCCGGCATCGCGGTGGCGAAGATGGTGGCGACGAACAGTGCCGACTTGGGGTTGGTCATGTTGCCCAGAAAGCCCCGCCCGTAGGCTCCCAGCAGGGTCTGTTGCGACTCATCCAGCGTACCGGCGGCAATCGGCGCTTTGCGTTTGAACTGCTTGAGGCCGAGGCAGATCAGGTAGCAGCCACCGGCGATCTTGAAGCTCAGGTACAGGGTTGGCGCCGCGCTGAACAAGGTCTGAATACCCAAACCGCCGGCCAGGCCCCACAACACGGTCCCGCTGGCGACGCCCAGCGCCGCGACCACGCCATGGCGTCGGGAACGGCTGACCGCCAGTTGGGCGATGTTGAAGAAGTTCGGGCCGGGGGTGACCACCGCGACCGTCCACAACAGCGCCAGCGACAGCAACGGGGCGAGATAGCTGGAAAGCGAAAGGTCCATGGGGCGAGCGCCTGATTGGTTCGACAATGCCCCACACCTTGCTACATCCGGCGCGCGTTTTCCATCAGATGCAGGTCACAGCGGCAGGGTTTTACCGTCCACCGCATCGCCAATCGTCAGGAAATGCCCGCCGGCCACGTGGTGCAGCGTGCGCAAGCCATCATGCCCGTCGAAATGCCAGCGCCCGTCGCTGAACACCCGTTCATCCGCCTGAGCGGCGATGACTTCGGCGAGGAACAGGTCGTACTGCTCATGGTTGCGCGGTTCGGGCAGCAAGCGGCATTCGAGCCAGGCCACGCAGCCTTCGAACAGAGGCGCCTCGACGGTTTCACCGGCGAAGGTTTGCAGGCCATAAGCCTGAAACTTGTCCTGCCCCTGATTCTGCTGGATTTCCAGACCCGAGGTATTGCCGACGGTTTGCACGATGTCAGCCTGATTGACGCACGGCACGTTGAGCACAAAAGTGCCGGAGGCTTCGAGCAACTGGCGGGTCCAGGTGGACTTGTCGAGGACGACCGCAACTTTCGGCGGTTCGAAATCCAGCGGCATCGCCCACGCGGCGGCCATGATGTTGCGCTGGCCGTCATGGGCAGCGCTGACCAGCACGGTCGGCCCGTGATTGAGCAGACGATAGGCTTTGTTCAAGGGCACCGGGCGGCGGTGGGAAGCACTCATGGGGATCTGCTCCGGGGAAAAAGGAACAGATTGTAGCGCCACCTGCACCTGTAGGAGTGAGCCTGCTCGCGATAACTGTCTGACATTCAACATCCATGTTGATTGATCTATTGCGATCGCGAGCAGGCTCACTCCTACAGGGTTTAGTACAGGTCAGTTAGACAGTTGATTGGCAAACTGGCCGACCGCATCCACCACTTTCTGCGCGCCGTCCTGGATCTCGACGATCACCGTGCCCGCCTCCGCCGCTAGCGCCAACCCTTGTTCAGCCTGCAGCTTGCCATCGGTCATCAGGGCCACGGCGTTGCGCGCCATTTCCTGGTTCTGCCGCACCACAGTGACGATCTCTTCGGTCGCCTGACTCGTGCGCGAGGCCAGTTGCCGCACTTCGTCGGCAACCACCGCAAAGCCCCGGCCCTGTTCGCCGGCACGAGCCGCTTCGATGGCGGCGTTGAGCGCCAGCAGGTTGGTCTGTTCGGCAATGCCGCTGATGGTTTTGACGATGGTACCGATCACCTGCGACTGCTCGTTCAGTGCCTCGATGCCCTCACCGGCCGCCTGCATGTGGCGCGACAGATCACGCATCACATTCACTGCCTCGGTGACCACCGTAGTGCCACGTTGAGCGGTGCTGTCGGTTTGCTGCGAAGTGCTGTAGGCAATGCTGGCCGCGTCGGCTACCGCTTGTTCGCGATTGACCTGATCGGTGATCACCGTGGCGAATTTCACCACTTTGTACAGTTTGTTGTTGGCATCGACCACCGGGTTGTAGGACGCCTCCAGCCACACCGTACGACCATGGCTGTCGACCCGCTTGAAGCGGTTGGCGACAAACTCGCCGTTGTTCAGGCGACGCCAGAAATTCTGGTACTCGGCGCTGTTGTACTCCTCGGGCGTACAGAACATCCGGTGATGTTTGCCTTTGATCTGCGCCAGGCTGTAACCCATGCCATGCAGAAAGCGCTCGTTGGCATTGAGCACGTTGCCATTGAGGTCGAACTCGATCACAGCCGTCGAACGCACAAGCGCGCCGATCAGGTTTTCGTGTTCGCGGGAGGCTTCAATGGTGCGGGTCAGGTCGCTGGAGAAGATCGAGAAATGCTTGATCCGCCCGTCCGAAGAGCGCACCGGCTGCACGATGGAGCGCAGCCACGCCTCTTCGCCATTACCACGCAACAGGCGCACGGCTCCGGCGAAATGCTCGCCACGGGTGAGTGCGGCCTTGAAACGGTGATGAAAGTCGTCGGCCTTCACGTGCGCCGGAACGATATCTTCAATGGCGCGCCCCACCAGATCCTGGCTCTTGTAGAGCATCTCGCCAAGGAAGTTCTGATTGACCGACTGAATCCGGCCATCAGGTTCCAGAGTCAGCACCAGCATCTCGCTTTCCAGGCTTTCCTTCACCTGCAGCAGGCTGGAGAGTTCTTCACGAAGCGTAGCCAGCTCTTGCTTGAGGCGTTTGTTGAACATGGGGAAATACCGATAGGCAGGGTAGAAAGCGGGATGCAGCTTAACCATCGGCCTTGGAAAACTTTTCTGAAGAGCGTTCGAGACCGGCCAGTCAAAAATAATCCCGCCGGGCTTTTACTCCTATCGATCACTCCACTGAGCCGTTACAAAAGCCGCCGCTCTGGCCCGGCCACTTCAGGTATTCTCAGGTCAAATTGCAACAACATGTTGCAGGTAACCGCCCGATAAGGAGTGCCGTTTTGGATTTATCGACCGCTGCCTGGATGGTGCATGACACCCGCCTGATTCTTTGCTGCCTGCTGGCGATTGCGACGATTATCGTGTTGATCAGCGCCACCAAACTTCCACCTTTTCTCTCGATCCTGATCGGCACTTTTATTGCCGGTGTCGGCGCAGGTTTGCCGCCAGAGGATGTAGCGAAGGCGTTCAGCAAAGGCGCCGGGGCGATTCTCGGAGAAGCGGGGATCATCATTGCCCTGGGTTCGATGCTTGGCGCACTGATGGCCGAGTCCGGCGCTGCCGACCGTATCGCCTCGACGCTGCTCGGGCTGGGCAAAGGCAAGTCCCTGCCGTGGGTCATGGCGTTGGTGGCGATGGTGATCGGCCTGCCGCTGTTCTTCGAAGTGGGGCTGGTGATGATGGTGCCGATCATCTTCGTCATGGCCCGCCGCTCGGGTCAGCCATTGTTGAAAATTGCGATTCCGGCGCTGGCCGGGATGACCACCCTGCATGCCCTGATGCCGCCGCATCCCGGGCCGCTGATCGCGGTCAGCGCATTGCATGCCGACCTTGGGCTGACCATGTTGCTGGGCTTCAGCATCGCGATCCCGGCCGTGATCCTGGCGGGGCCGATCTACGGCAACTGGCTGTCGAAACGCATGCACGTCGATGAGCCGGCAGAGCTCGGCGCACTGTTCAGCGCCCCGCCGAAAGCGCCGCGCCAGCCGAGTTTCGGCATGTCGCTGCTGATCATTCTGTTGCCAGTGCTGCTGATGCTCGGCAGCACCCTGGCGAAAGTCGCGATGAGTCCGGGAAGCAGCGTCGCCCTGACCCTGAAGTTCCTCGGCGAACCGTTGGTGGCGCTGGGCATTGCGGTGATGGCGGCAGTGATCTGCCTCGGTTGGGCCAACGGCATGCCACGCGATCAAGTCGGCGGCACGCTGCGCAAAAGCCTGGCGCCGATTGCCGTGTTGCTGCTGACCATCGGTGCCGGCGGCGGCTTGAAGCAGACCTTGCTGGACGCCGGCGTCAGCCAGACCATCAGCAAAGTCGCCGAGGGTGCGCACATGCCCTACCTGCTGCTGGCCTGGCTGATTGCCGTGGCGTTGCGTCAGGCTACGGGTTCGGCGACGGTCGCCACGACCACGACGGCGGGGATTCTGGCGCCGATGATGGCGGGGCTCGCCGCGACGCAAAGCTCACTGGTGGCGCTGGCGATTGGCGCCGGCTCCGTGTTCTTCTGCCACGTGAATGACGCCGGCTTCTGGATGGTTCGCGAGTACTTTGGCTTGCAACTCAAACAGACGATCTGGGTCTGGTCGATTCTGCAAACCATTGTCTCGGTGGTGGGACTGGTGGGGACGTTATTGTGGTGGCACTGGTTGACCTGACACTCGTCAGGAACAGGGCGCCACGGCTTGGCGCCCGACACTGCTCATGCGCGAACCGAAATACGCCGCGCTGACAATGCCAACCGCACCCATCACCGCACAGAACATCACGCAGATCCACGGGCTCCACGGCATCAGACCGATCAGCAACAGCGGTGTGATGCTCGCCCACGCGGCGTAGGCAATGTTGTAGGTGAAGGAGATGCCCGACACGCGAATCCGCGCCGGAAACAGTCCGACCATCACCGATGGCACCGCGCCGACCACACCGCAGCCCAGGCCGGCGACGGCATACGCCAGCCCGACCCAATTGCCGCCCATGATCAGACAGCTATAAAGCACACCAATGCCCAACGGCAGCAGCAGGCTATAAAGCATGACCGTGCGCCAGGCACCGATGCGATCGACCAGCAATCCGGCAATCACACAACCGATGTTGAGAAAGACGATGCCCAACGCGCTCAGGGCGAAGGTGTGGCTGGCGGTCATGCCGAAGGTTTTCTGCATCATGGTCGGGGTGATGACCACGAACACCACCACCGCCGACGTCAGCACACAGGTCAGCAGCATCGCCGGCAACATCGCCAGACGATGTTCGCGCAGCACCGTGCGCAACGGCAGTTCGACCCGCGCTTCACGCTGGGCTTCCATGGCCATGAACACCGGGGTTTCGCTCAACCAGCGGCGCAGGTAGACACCGATCACGCCGAACACACCACCGAGCAGGAACGGATAACGCCAAGCGTAATCAAGGATTTCCGCCGGGGTGAACACTTGTGCAAGGAAAGTCGCGGTCAGCGCGCCAATCAAGTAACCAAAGGTCAACCCGGCCTGCAAAAAGCCCAGCGCGTAACCGCGATGCCCGGCAGGCGCGTGCTCGGCGACGAACACCCAGGCGCTCGGCACTTCGCCGCCGACCGCCGCGCCTTGCAGGATGCGCAGCGCCAGCAACAGCAGCGGCGCGAAATAGCCGATCTGGGCATAAGTCGGCATGATCCCGATCAGCAGGCACGGCAGCGCCATCATCAGGATGCTCAGACTGAAAACCTTTTTCCGGCCCAGACGATCGGCGAAATGCGCCATCAGAATTCCGCCCAGCGGGCGCGCCAGATAACCGGTGACGAAGATCCCGAAGCTTTGCAGCAGACGCAGCCACTCGGGCATTTCCGGCGGGAAGAACAACTGGCTGAGGGTCAGGGCGAAGAACACGAAAATGATGAAATCGTAGATCTCCAGCGCCCCGCCGAGGGCCGCAAGGCCGAGGGTCTTGTAGTCGGAGCGGCTGAACGGCGCCGGTCGGGCTGTGGATTGGGCAGTCATGGCAAAGAACTCTGGCAGGCAAAAAACCAAGGCGCCCATGGTCTACGCAAATCTGCCTGGGGACAACCCGTTAGACCATAGTCCCGGTTTCGCAAAACCAGCTCACAAAACAGCCAGGCTTGATTTACTGTTTAGACCAGTCTCCAGCCGCACCTGGTGAAAACCTGTGGGAGCGGGCTTGCTCGCGAATGCGCTGTGTCAGCCAAATCAGCGTCGACTGACACACCGCAATCGCG
>NZ_JASCPO010000078.1:0-25139 GCF_029960145.1 Pseudomonas sp. PS01299
GTCCTGATACCGAGTCGCCCCAATCGCGAGCAGGCTCACTCCTACAAAGGGCGGCGTACACCAATCAATGTAGGAGTGAGCCTGCTCGCGATGAGGCCATAACAGCCACCATCACAATGGTTGAACTGACTCATTCCTCAGTCAGTCACGATCCGCGAGTGTTTCTGCGTGTCTTTCATGGTGATGTACACCAGCAGCGACACCGCGATGCACGCGGTCACGTACCAGTAGTAACCGGTCTCCATGCCGATGCTCTTGAACCACAGCGCGATGTATTCGGCGGTGCCGCCGAAGATCGACACGGTCAGTGCGTACGGCAGGCCGACGCCCAGCGCGCGGATTTCGGTCGGGAACAGTTCGGCTTTCACCACGGCGTTGATCGAGGTGTAGCCGCTGACGATGATCAGTGCCGCCATGATCAGGAAGAACGCGCCCCACCAGGTCTGGATGGTGTGCAGGGTCATCAGGATCGGCACGGTGAAGATCGTCCCGAGTACGCCGAAGGCGATCAGGATCGGACGCCGACCGATCTTGTCCGACAGGCCACCGATGATCGGTTGCAGGCACATGAACAGGAACAGCGTGGCGGCAGAAATGGTAGTCGAGTCGGAGATGCTCATGCCGACGGTATTCACCAGGTATTTCTGCATGTAGGTGGTGTAGGTGTAGAACGCCAGCGTGCCGCCCATGGTCAGGCCGACCACGGTCAGCAGTTCTTTCGGGTGGCGCATCAAGGTGCGCATCGCGCTTTCCTTGGACTTCTCTTTCTTGGTGAACGACTCGGTCTCTTCCATGCCGCGACGCAGGTACAGCGCGACGATCGCGCACAGTGCGCCGATGGCGAACGGAATACGCCAGCCCCACGCGTACAGCTGTTCGGTGGTCAGCATGTTCTGCAGCACGATCAGCACGCCCAGCGCGATGAGTTGGCCAGAGATCAGGGTCACATACTGGAAGCTGGAGAAGAAGCCGCGACGCTCCCTGGTCGCCATCTCCGACAGGTAGGTGGCCGAGGTGCCGTACTCGCCGCCGACTGACAGGCCTTGCAGCAAGCGCGCGAAGACCAGCAGGATCGGCGCGCCGATGCCGATGGTTTCGTAGTTGGGGCTGAGAGCGATCAGCAAGGAGCCGAAACACATCAGGTAGACCGAGGCCATCAAGGCTTTCTTGCGACCGACCTTGTCGGCGTACAGGCCCATCAGCCAGCCACCGATCGGACGCATCAGGAAGCCCACGGCGAAGATCGCGGCGGTGTTCATCAGTTGCGCGGTGGTGGAACCGGCGGGGAAGAAGGTCTTGGCGAAGTACAGCGAGAAAGCGGCGTAGACGTACCAGTCGTACCACTCGACCATGTTGCCGACCGAGCCGCTGAAGATCGATTTGATCCGGCTGGCGGTGGTTCTTTCTTTGGCGGGCGCGGCAGCCGACCCAAGGGGCAGGGCGTTGGAGTTATCCATTGAAGGATCCTTCGTTTAATTGTTTTTGTGGAGCGCGTTGGAACGCAGCCTGTCTGGGCTATAGCAGGAGCTGTGCCAACGGGAGGAGGGCCGGTTTAGAGGGGGCGGAAAGATTGAATGAGCGGAAATCCGCTTATGGCTGGATTGTGGTGAGCGGAAAATTGCTCATTCAGGCTGATGGATAAATGTTGCCTTTGCGGGCCTCTTCGCGGGCAAGCCCGCTCCCACAGTGGTCGGTGGTGTTCACACATTCTGTGTTCAGCACAAAACCCTGTGGGAGCGGGCTTGCTCGCGAAGATGCCTGATCAAACACTGCAAAACTCAGCTGCCCGGAACAAACATCTCCCGGCTCAACCCATGCCGCTGCAGCTTTTCATTGAAGGTCCGGCGCGGCAGTTGCAACTCTTCCAGCACCGCTTTCACATCGCCCTTGTGCCGGGTCAGCGCCGCGCGCAGGCATTGCGCTTCAAAGGCTTCCTGCTGCGCGGCGAGAGACTGGCCCGGATCGATGCCCTGCACCGGCTCATCCAGGCCCAGCACCTGGCGCTCGGCGACATTCGCCAGTTCCCGCACGTTGCCCGGCCAGTCGTGGCTGAGCAGGTGACTCAATTGCGCCCCGCTCAACGGCGGGAACGTGCGGCCCAGACGCTGGGCAGCGCTGAAGGCGAACGACTCGAACAGCAGCGGAATGTCTTCGCGGCGATCGCGCAGCGGCGGAAGGCGCAGCTCGGCGACGTTCAGGCGATACGCCAGGTCTTCGCGAAAACGTCCGGCCCGGGCCTCATCCAGTAGATCAGGCTTGGTCGCGGCGACGATCCGCAGATCCACGCGAATGCTCTGGTTCGAGCCCAGGCGCTCCAGCTTCTGCTCCTGTAACACCCGCAGCAATTTCACTTGCTGCGCCAGTGGCATGCTTTCGATTTCATCGAGGAACAACGTGCCGCCATCGGCATATTCCAGTTTGCCGATGCGCTTGCCGGAAGCGCCGGTGAACGCGCCACTTTCATGACCGAACAGCTCGGCTTCGAACAACTGCTCGGGGATCGCCGCACAGTTCAGCGCCACGAAAGGCTTGGCGGCGCGCGGGCCGAAATCATGCAGGCAGCGGGCGATCAGTTCCTTGCCGCTGCCGGTTTCACCGCGGATCAACACGTTGACCGGTAGCGCCGCCAGATCCAGCACCTGTCGACGCAAAGTCTGCATGCCACGGGACACGCCGAGCAGCGTCGCATCGAGTCTGGCGCGGTGGTCGGCCTGCTCGTGCAGGGCGCGGTTTTCCAGGACCAGCCGCCGCTTGTCGAGCGCCCGGCGCAGGCTGCCGAGCAGGGTTTCCGGGCTGAACGGTTTTTCGAGGAAGTCGTAGGCGCCGTCACGCATGGCTTCGACCGCCATCGGCACATCGCCGTGACCGGTCAGTAGAATCACCGGCAGATCGGCATCACGTTTCTGCACTTCGGCGAGCAACTGCAGACCACTGAGCCCGGGCATGCGCACATCGCTGAGGATCACCCCGGGAAAGTGCGCCGGCAGCGCGGCGAGGCAATCTTCGGCGCGGCTGAACAGCTGCACCGCGAACCCCGACAGGCTCAGCCATTGCTCGACGGCGCTGCGAATGCTGCTCTCGTCATCGACCACCATCACCGAGTTGAGCATCAGATGTGTGCCTCCAGATCGATCGGCAGGGTCAGGCTGAACACAGCGCCGGCCTCGCCATTTTCTACGCTCAGACGCCCGCCGGATTCATGCACGATGGCAAAGGATACCGCCAGCCCGAGGCCGAGTCCGTCACCCACCGGTTTGGTGGTGAAGAACGGGTCGAACACCTGATTCAGGTGCTGTTCGGCAATCCCGCCGCCATTGTCGATCACGCTCAGGCGCCACAGTTGTTCGTCCACCTCCAGGCGAATTTCCAGGCGCTTGCACGGTTTGCCCTGCATTGCATCGAGGGCATTGCGCAGCAGATTGATCAGCACCTGTTCGAGGCGTATTGCATCACCACGCACCCACGCCGGACGCGTCAGGTGCAGCACCAGACTGACCTGTTCGTCGCGTAGGCGCGCATCGAGCAGTTGCAGCGACTGATCGACCACGGTCGCCAGATCCAGCCGTTCGCGCAGGCCGCTGGGGCTCTTGCGGGCGAAGGTTTTCAGATGGCCGGTGAGCGATGCCATGCGCGTGAGCATGTCGTCCACCGGTTTGAGCGCCTTGTACGCATCATCGACGCGGCCATGTTCGAGCAGCAGGCGCAGCGTCGCCAATTGCATGCGTTGCGCGGTCAGCGGTTGATTGATTTCGTGGGCCAGTGCGGCGGACATCTGCCCCAGCGCCGCGAGCTTGGCCGATTGCACCAGACCGTCCTGCGCGGTGCGCAGATCGCGGGTGCGTTCTTCGACCAGTTGTTCGAGTTCTTCGCGGTTGCGCTGACGGACTTTCGACAGGCGCCAGCGCTGATTGAGGAACAGCAGCAAAAACACCAGCGCCAGCCATACACCTGCGGCGGCCAGCCCGGCGTTGCGTAAGTCTTCGAAAGCCACTTGCGGGCGGCGCAACAGGTGCAGGGTCCAGCCTTCGGTGGCCAGCGGCAGCGATTCCCACAAGTAGTCCGCCGTTCCGTCCGGGCCTTCGACCCGGCGCAGGTCGCTGTTGTCGTCGAAGTGACGCAGGGACAAATGCGTCAGCGGGATCAGCGATTGTTTGTCGTACTGGCGCGTGCGCTTGATCTCGTCCATGTCGCGGCTGTCCAGCGGCCGCAACGAGCGATAGCGCCAGCCGGGCTGGTTGGCGATGAAGATGATCCCGCGTGCATCGCTGACCAGCAGCGTGTCGCTGCCCTGGCTCCATTCGCGCTCAAGCTCGGGGAACTCCAGCTTGACCACCATCGCGCCAAGGAACTCGGCATTGTCGCCGAGCACCGCGCTGGACAGAAAATAGCCGGGGATGCCGCTGGTCACCCCCACCGCATAAAAGCGCCCGCTGCCCTGAGTGCGGGTCTGGCTGAAGTACGGACGAAAACCGTAGTTGTGGCCGACGTAACTGCTCGGCAGGCGCCAGTTGCTGGCGGCCACCGCGAGGCCAGTGTGATCGAGCAGTTCAAGGGTCGAGGACTGCGCCGCGCCGTTGATCTGCTCCAGCTTCAGATTCAGCGCGTTCTGTTGTTCAGCACCCACCGGCCCGGCCAGCGCGCTGCGCAATTGCGGGTCCAGCGCCAGCACGGCGGGCAGGGCGCGATAGCGGTCGATCAGGGTGTGCAGCGAGTTGGCATACAGCGCCAATTGCTGGCTGGCGCGGGTGGCGTCTTCCTCCAGCGCCTGACGTTCGGCGTGGCGGATGGCAAGGGTCGCAGCGATGGCCGCGCCGGCAATGATCAGCAGGGTGTACAACGACAAACGCAGGGTACGGGAAGTCGGCAGCATGCTGGGCTAATGGATAAGGGGACGGGCGGGCACGATAGCATGCGCCGAAGTGGCTCGGCGCACTGTTCGGACGGCCTTTGACGTCACACGTACGTTTCGCCGGCAGACACCCGCTGAATGTATTTCGTCCGGGGCTTGGGGATGGGTTTAAGCCTTGAATTCTCAGTGACTTTGCTCTGCAGTTGTTGCAGGCGATTGTTCACGTCTGCGCCGATGTCGGGGGCGTCATCCATGACCGCTTGTGCCGTCTCCAGCACCTTGCTGATGGCGTCGAACGGGTCGAGTCCGCTTCTTATGAGTTTGATGACCTCGCGTTGTTTGTCAAGGGCAAGGGTCTCCAACTGGTTGTGGAACAGCGCCAGTGTCCGCTTGTGATATGCGTTGAGGATATTGGTCATGTTTTTGATGCTTTCCACCACCTCCGTGCCGCCATTTAGCAGATCAGTGGTGCTATCAACCACGCGGGTGACGGTATCACCGAGGGTTTGCAGGCCATTCTTGAGTTCCTGGGTGCGCAGCGTTTGCGCGAGTTTCAAGCCTTTCTTGAAAAAGTAATAGCGCAGCAACGGGAAAACGACCATGCCCGCCAGCGTCCCCACACCACTGCCGATGGCATTGCCAACTCCTGGTAGCGCCGTGCCTATAAGTCCACCGATGGCGAGCCCTTTCCCCGCACCGTAAAGAGCCGATTTGATGCCCTGCCGGGACTTGAGAAATTTGCCGAACGTCATGGTTTTGCGCAGGTCTTCGATGTCTGCGCCTTCGGGGATCAAATCGTCGAACTCGCGACTCAGGTTGTGTAATTGATCGGCCGCTGTTTCGGCTTTGTCGAGCAGGCCGACCGCTCGTTTGGCCAGATCGAAAATAACCTTGTAGGTGCCCGTCCGGTCGACATGGATCGCCGGGTTGTTGCCGACAAAAGCGTACAGGTTCAGTCCGTCCACGTCCCGGGCCGGATCAGCACTGATCCAGCGTTGCAGCCATGGCGCGTAATACCGCGCGCCGTAGTAGTACAAACCGCTGGCATCCATTTCCTTGCCCGAGTAACGGATCGTTTTGTAATCCGCTTCCACGGCTGAACGGGCTGCCCACCAGGCCGTGCCGCCGAAGGCGTAATAATGCTCCAGGCTGATCACGCCAGCGTGGCGGTCCAGTTCCAGCGAGCAGGATCCGAGGTGATCGTCGAGGCTGAAGCGCAGTTGATCGGCCTCGATATCCGCCGGTTGACCGCTGAGCCAATGCAGGCAACGCGCGCCCGGCAGCACGATGACATGCAGTTGCTGGCCATCGCTGCGGCTGTGGATTTGCAGCCCTGGCAGGTAACGTACCTCGCGGCGATCGGTGATCGACGGCGTATGCCTCAGCGTGCATTTGTAAACGCGCTGACCCTGGCTGTAGCGATAGATTTCATCGTCGTCGGGCAGGCCGTTGCTGTGTTGCAGCAGGGTGACGCGGGCCAGTTGATCGTAACTGTCCCACGCCAGAGACAGGCCGCCGTGCTGCAGTTTCAGCTGGTTGCCGTGGCGGTCAAAGTAGTCGCCGAACACCGGTTCGGGGTCAGCGGGTTGGCAGCGCAGCCCCCGATTGCTGTCAGGGGCGATTTTCATCTGTTGCGTGAAGTTGTGGCCCTTGCGCACATGCACCAGCTCAACGAGGTTATTTCCCGCGTCGTAGTGATATTGCTCGCTGTAGTTGAAACGCCGCCCCGGGTCGATGGGCTCAATCGGTTGCGGCAAACCTGGCGACTGTTGCGGGATCTGGCCTTCGAAGCCGCGACTTTCGCTCAGCCGATACAGCGAGTCGTAGACAAAATGACGATCACCATCGACGCGCTGATTGGCGAAATACACCGTGGCCAGGGTGCGATCCTCGATACGCAGGACATTGCCGACCGGGTCGTAGGTGTAGTGCAAGTCCTGCAGCGGTTTTTCCTGATCCTTGCAGGCCAGCTGATTCAGCAGGCGACCGTCAGCGGGATCGTACACGCGGCGGCTGCGCACACCATTGCCGGCCCGTTGTTCGAGCAGTTGGCCGGAGGCGTTGTACGTGGCAGCGTCGACCACCGGTTGTGCCGCGTCAGCCCCGGCTATCCACAGCGATACCTGATGTAACTGGCCGGCGACATCGTAGCTCGAGCGTTGCCGGTGACCACCGGCGTCGGTGACTTGCACCACATTGCCGTGCGCGTCGAAATCCGTACGAGTGATGAAAGCCGCCGTCTCGCCAGACAGCGTACGGGTTTCACTCACTGCCTTGCCCTGCAGGCTGTAGCCGTCGACCACCACTGTGGCGCCCGGGTCGGCGCTTTCGCTCAGTTCACCGCGCAGGTTATGCCCGGGGTCGGCATTGTGGTCGGCATAGGTGTAGCGCTCGACATCGACTTGCGCATTTTCATCGACGGCGATCAACCGCATCATCGGATCGTAGCGATTGCGCCATTGCTTGCCGCGCTGGTCGTGGCGTTGCAACACCTCACCGGCCAGACCGGGCAGGTTTACGCGCCAGCCGGAATCGACGCTGTCGATTTTCAGTGGGTCGCCGTCCAGACGGTAAGCCGTGGTCAGGCAGGGCACGGGGAGGCGCGGGTCCCATTGTTCGATCAGGCGGCCGTTGGAGTCGTGGCGTTGACGGTTGATCTGGCATTCGACTTCGGCGCCCACCACCGCCCGCAAATAAGCCACGTTTCTGACCGGCAGCCCTCTGGGATCGTGAGCCGACAGAGCAGGAGTACGCCAATGCACTGAAGGATTCATGCCCGCACTTCCGTGAAGCGGATCATTCAGGCTGCCTTTTTCCGGGTTCGGCGCTGCGCCAGCAAGAACTGATTGTCGGTAGTCCCCATCTCTTTGTACGACGTCATCATGTCTTGAGAGCGCTTGATGTTGGAAAGAGTAAAATTGGTCAACCGGCGCAAGTCTGAGCGAGAGATGGGGGCCAGGGTCTCTGCCGATGTCATATGGTTGATATTTGGCAGCGAGTCGGCCGGGTACACAATGTCCGTGCCCAGTGCATCGAATGCATTTTCAGCCCAGCCGGCACGTTGTTCTACCGCCGATTTCCAGTCCTCGAGCATTTTGTCTATTTTCTGGATCTTTACCGGATCAAGGCGGTTTTTGATGTCTTCTGCCTCTATTGCCCGGGCAAACATATTCAGTGCTGCGGGAATGATCGATATCCACGAAGCCATGAGCCGGCCCATCATGAAGGAGGGGTTGAGTACCGCATCAAGGCCCGGATGAATCAGCTCATCCTTCACGTCTCGCCAGGAGCTGATTTCCTTGACGGCATCTCTGATGCCCAGCCCATGATCAATCGCGTTGACCGAGATCCGCGAGGTCTGCGGAATCAGTGGACCCATTCCGATGCCGGCGCTGTTGGCTATCGGATCTATCATGGCCGTGGCGGAATCGCCGCCAATATTGCCGCCGATCACCCCTCCGGTCGTGGTGTAGGGTGTGGTGTCAGGCATATTGGGAATGACCAGGTCAAGCAGATCGCCGCCTGCGGCACCGCCCTCATAGCCGACGACCCCTCTCACGACTTCGCCTACCATGTTCAGTGCCAGATTCATTGCCACACCTTCCTCATGGAGAATGTTGTGAATTTGCCCCACAACCTGCGTGGAGTGGCCCTGGACGCTCGAAAGAAATGCTGAATACAGCATGATCACACTTTCCGCTCTGTTGTTTCCGTCAGGATCCACATAGCGCAGCGGATTGTTGCCGACGTACGCATACCGGTTCAGCCCGTCCACATCTCCCGCCGGATCCGCACTGACCCAGCGTTGCAACCATGGCGCGTAATACCGCGCACCGTAGTAATACAAACCGCTGACATCCATTTCCTTGCCTGAATAACGCAGTGTCTTGTAGTCAACCTCGACAGCCGAGTCGGCGCTCATCCACGCGGTCGCGCCGAACGAGTAATAGCCTTCGTGACTGATCAGGCGTGCCTGCTGGTCCAGTTCCATCACGCATGAGCCCAGGTGATCATCGAGGGTGTAACGCAGCTGGTTGTCGGCAATGCCCGGCGGTTTGCCGCTCAGCCAATGCAGGCAACTGACATGGCCTGCGCCGGCGGCGAGGCTGATGACGTGCAGCTCCTCACCGTTGTCCTTGCTGCGGATCTCCAGTCCGGGCAGATAGCGCACTTCGTGGAAATGCCGGTTGGAACCGCTGTAGGTGTCATGGCGTTTGTAGACGCGCGCGCCTTGGCTGTAGTGATAGAACTCGGCGTCATCCAGGCCGTTTTCGCGTTGAACCAGAGTCACCGAGGCCAGTTGATCGCGGGCGTCCCAGCGCAGTGCCTGTCCCGGTTGCAGGGCCATCAGATTGCCGTGGCGGTCGAATAGCTGATCGAAATCCGGTGCGGGATCACCTTCTTTCCAGCGCACACCGCGATTGCTTGCAGGGTCGATACACATCTGACGGGTCTGACAGGCACCGTCGCGCACATGGCACAGTTGCGTCAGGTTGCCGCCGTTATCGTAGCGGTAGGTCTGCAGGTAATTGCGCCGGTCGTTGGGGTCGCTCGGTTGCGGTCGGCCGGGGAGGTCGCTGGGGGCCGCGTCGTCGTAACCGCTGGCGCTGGTCAGCCGATACAGCGAGTCGTAACGGAACGCACGTTCGCCGTCGACCCGCTGGTTGGCGAAGTGGCTGGGCGTGAACACGTGGTCGAGGATGCGTGTCGGGTTGCCGACCGGATCGTACTCATAGCTCATGTCCTGCAGGGGCGGCTGCGCCCCCTTTTGCGCCCATTGCCGCTGCAGGCGCCCAGTGGTTGGTTCGTAGTCCCAGTAGCTGGCAATGCCATTGCCGGTCTGTTGTTCGATGATTTGTCCGACGGCGTTGAAGTGCGAGTCGAGCAACACGTCCTGCCAGTCGTGGTCGCCGGCCAGCAGCAGTTGCAACTGCTTGAGCTGACCGGCGACGTCGTAGCGCGATTGCTGGCGGTGGCCGCCAGCGTCGGTCTGCTCCAGCATCGCGCCCAACGGGTTGAAAATGCGCTGGCTGACAAACACCCGGGCGTCGGCAAAGGTGCGGCTTTCGCGCAGTGGCTGTCCGGCCAGGCTGTAGCTGTCCAGGTGCAGGCTGCCGGACGGGTCGAACTGTTCCAGTAATCGGCCGCGCTGGTTGTGATCGGCCGGGGCACTGGCATCGGCATAGGTGAAGGTGTCGCTGAGCGGGTCGACGCTGTTGCTGATCGCCAGCAGGCGCAGCAACTCATCGTAGCGGCTGCTCCAGTGCACGCCGCCCGCGTCCCAGCGCTGCAAGGCTTGTCCGGCCAGCCCGGGCAGGCTCAGGCGCCAGCCGGCATCGACGCTGCTGACCTTGAGTGGCTGGCCGTTGAGATCGTAAACATGGGTGGTACTCGGGCCGCTCAAGCGTGGATCGAACTGCGCCACCAGACGCCCGGCAATGTCGTGCTGTTGGCGAGTCAACAAGGCTTCGGCAGGGTCTTCGGCCAATACGCGCAGATAGGCAATCTGACGCAGTGGCAAGCCGCGACTGTCGATCACGACGAGCGACGGTGTACGCCGATGCAGGTTGGCGCTCATCAGTGCAGCGTCCATGGTGATGTCGATTCCGGCTCAGCGGATTCATCGGTGTCGTTGAAGTCTTCGCTGGCCTGATACCACGGATGATAGGTCTCGCGGGAAAAATAGCCCTTGGCGTTGATCAGCTTGACCAGACGCCCGAGCGGGTCATAGAACAGTTGATCGAAGTAGCCGTACCGCCGCAGGGATTGATCATTGACGTAGCCATGGGTGTCGGCAAAAAACGGCCGGAACTGCCGTACCGCGAGCCCTTTGTTGTTGTACTCGACCCGCGCGCTGACCCGCCAGCGCGGATCGGCGTGTTCCTCGCGCAGCTGCCCGCGATCGACGATCAGCGACCCATCGGCAGCGACCGCACAGGCGATTCCTGGCTCGACCCGTTGCAGGGTTTGCAACGCGCGGCCAAAGCCGTCCACGTAGCTGATGATGATCTGCACCAATGCCGCAATCGGATCATTCGGGTAACGGTCGGCACTCAGCGCCACGCTGTGCACCGGTTTGCGTGCAACCGTGCTGATGAGTTCGCGCAGGGCCTGTTCGGCGGGAGTCGGCGACGTCAATTGCGCCAGCCGCCGTCGCGCGCTGGCGCGAATGTGCAGGCTCGGCAACACATCACCGCTGGCCAGCCATTGCTCAAGCAGCTGCGGCGTTGCATCGACCGCCGCAGGCAACTGTCCCATCCAGCTGAACAAATCCTTGCGCAAGGTGCTGGCGGCTTTTTGCACGGCCGCTTGCGGGTCGGCAATGGCAGCGTCCGGACTTGGATCTACCGGGCGCACGTATTCGCTGAGCGGGCGGAAACCGGCGGCGACAGCGTTTTCGGTGCCGTGAAAACTGGTCGCCAAGGGTTGGCCGGACGGCTCGTAAAGCGCTTCCTGAATATTCTCGTTGGCATCGATGATGCGCACCGGTTGCCGGGCGTGGTAATCGTATTCGCAGCGGGTGATGCAGCCATCCGGCAGTTCTACGCTGATGACCAGCAGCCAATACTCGTCGTACCGCGCCTTGGTCCAGCCGTGGCTCAGGGTTTCGCGGTATTCAAGTACCCGGAAGAAATTCTTGGCATCGGCGTACTTCGCGTAGGTGTAATGCGCGGACCAGAGGCTTTCTGCGTCCGCGTTTACCGCCGTGTCATCGAACAGTAGCGGCATCAGTGTGTAACCGATTTTCGCCAGCTCCTGCAGGATATCGAACGGTGGCGGCAGAATGTCGTAGGCGGCGAGGGCCGTCTTGTCGAAGCTTGCCATTTCCAGCGGCCCTTTCAGTGCTTCGAATTGCGCCGAGCCGTCGGGCAGCAGACTGCCGTCCTCTTTGTTGATATAGCGCTGCATGGTTTGCCCGGTCAGCACCCGCAGGGCATTCCACTCGGGCGAGCTTACATGCTCGTTAAGTAATTCCCATGTCAGCTGTTGCGGGTTGAGGCCCGATGGCAGATCACCTTTGGGCAGTACCAGGGCATTGCTGCGTTGCTGCCAAGGCAGGCCCAGTCGCCATTCACAGAGCTTCTCGTCCAGATCAATCGAGCGCGCGCGCGTTTCGTTGAGATAAAAAAACCGCTGCGCCATGTCATGCGCGTCCCGCCACCACTGTTGTTCGTCGGGGTCGCTGAACGGCGGAGGATCGCCGGGCAGGCGCCGTCGCGCGTAACTGATGGTCAGGCTGTGAGTGGCGTGGCCGTATTCGCTGCTGGCGAGCAAGACTTCATGGCGGCATAACGGGTCGTCAATGAAACCATCGTACTGATAGCTGATTTTTTCCAGGGTCTGTACCAGCAGCACGCTCGCCGGCTCTCGCAAGTTGGCGGGCCGGACATCACGCACCAGGTAACGAAATTCTTCTACAGCGTAGAGCCGTGCATTGGCTGGCTCGTCAGTGGCGGTCCAGGTTTCGATGCGGGCGACGGCGCCGACCAGCGCGCGAGCGATTTTATAGCGTACGTCTTCGTCGTCTGGCGTGACCGGTTCATCGCATTCATCACTGTCGTGATAGCGGCTGAATACGGTTGGTCGCAAGTCAACGGCACCACTGTCACCGTCGAAGTAGCCATGTCTTGGCCGATCCATCGCCTGCCCGGTCAGGTACCAGGTACAGACGCGCACCGGTGCTGTAAAGCCGAGCTCGTCATCGCCCGTGGCACTTTCGCTGTCGGTCTGTTCCCGGTAACCGAAACCCCGAAACTCACGCTCGATGCTGTCGTAGACGCCTTCGCGATAGAAGCATGATTGCGTCAGGCAATTGCCGGTTATTTCATCCAGCTGGCGTTGCCGGGCGACGACTTGAAGCGCGAACGGTAGATGGCACACCGGCGTTTCGTCGGGATGATCGGTAAGCCATTGCTGTTTTTCATCCAGCCATTCCTGTGCAGAGCTGCGATAGACCACCTGCGTGGCGCAGCCCATATTGTTGTTGGTAGCGGTCAGCAAGTAAGGCTTGGCCGCGACAAAGTCGTAGCGCCAGTGCTCGGGGTTCATGTGCGGTACCGTCAGGATCAGGCTGGCACAACCCAGGCCTTGCAGGTCGGCGAAACTGACCTGGCACAGGCGGTCGTAGCTCACGCCTTCCGGCCACGGCACGAAGACAGGCGTCTGTTCCAGGCCATTGCCCCCACGATTGAGGTAGATCTCGAAGCCTGAAGGTTTCAGGCACAGCAAGGCCGGCGCGCCGGAGCCGTCGATATCGGCGATCCGGATGTGCTCTGCGTTGAATTGGTCATACCGGAAGGGCAGGGCACTGATGACCCGGCCTTCGCCGAATTTGCCATGCCCCAGATTGGGCCAGCATTTGATTTCGTTGTACCGGATCCGGCACAGCTCGCTCATGTCACTGCCGAGCATGTTGCCCAGAAATACGAGTTCTGTGGGGGCGTTGCCGAACAGCGGCAAACTGTCCTCATCGTCTTTGCGAGGCACGTCTTCGGCGCCGGAAAAACCCTGTTCCCGTTGGTTGGCATACAAGCGCACCGCGCGCGGACCGATCATTGCCAGCGAGTTGAGGCCGTTGCCTCCCAGGTCGCCGAGCTGCGAAAGGGTGTGAAAAAACTCCAGCGGCATGCCGGTAAACGCGATGAACGGCGCCCAGCTGCGGTCAGCATTCAACGTGCGATACCCGCTGCTGCCCGGTAAGGCCGCGATCCAGTCCAGCCGCCCGTTACCGGTCAGGTCGAGCAAGAACTGCTGGGCGGCGTCGTGCCTGGCCACCGGGATCTGCTCAAGCTCGGTCCAGGAAGCGTAGGTGATGGCGTCTGACCCCGACGTTGCGCGCAGCGGTTCGCGGTAATACCAGCACTGATCGTAGCGGCAGAGAAATCCCGGTACACCTTCGCCGTACAGATCGACGCACTGGTAAAACTGTCCATCCTCAAGGCCCGGCATGGTGTCTTCGGCGAACATCCGTGACGGGGTTTTATTGATCTCGAAGGGTGAGTAATCAAACTCCACCGGCGGCGTCGTCTCCAGCGCACCGCTGGCATCGAAGGCCTGATAGTGGGCGGCGGTGATCCGGTTGTAAGTCCACGGATCAGCGGGCGACGGGTATTCCAGCAGCAGCCGCCGCACCAGCAGCGGATCCTCACCGGCAGGCCGCGAGAAGTTATGGAACATCAGGATTTGCCGGCACAGCCGCCGCGTGCCCAGTTCGAAACCCTGACCGAAGGTGGAAAACGGATCCCGGCGTTTATCCCAGACTGCCAGGCTGTCGCCACCGTACACCGGGGCCTCTGTCAGTGAACGGGTGCGCTCGCCGTAATCGAACAGCAGATGGAAATGCCAATCCAGTTCGGCCGGATCCTCCACGGTCCAGCTATACAAATGCTGGCTGGCTGTGACGTTGCCATAGAAAATCGCGCGCAAGTAGCGCTGGGCGCGGTAGTCGTGAGTCGGGTCGGGGTCCTGATCATCGGCCAGATAGTCGAAGCAGATGTGCTCGCCCTGCGGGTTCATGCTTTCGCACAGCAGCCAGCTGCCGACGCGCAGTGGATCGTCCGGATCGGCGCGGCGCGAGGCGCTGGTCTTGCCGTATACCTGCAAGGAGCCGTCTGCGCCGTGGATCAGCCAGAAGGGCGGCCCCTCAGGTTTACCGTCTGCAGTGACGGGCTGCCAGCGTTCGCGCAGGGTAAAGTCGCTCTCTACCCGGGGCCAGAAGCGCACCACGTGATGAGCGCCGACGGAAATTGCGTTGTAACTGTCTTCGGGACGCGACTTCGGTGTGCCATCACTGTTCAGTTCGGGATGCCACACTTCACCGTCATCACCGATGATTTCATCGAGATCGCTATACCGCGGCACGCCTTTTTGGGTACGACGGCTGATCTGTCCAATACCCAGGTTCCAGCCGACGCCAAACGGCCCGTTGCCGGCCTGACTGCTGTAGGTCAGCGACAGTTGCGGATCCCAGCCACGTCCGGCGGACAGGGGCAGTGGCAGTTCAAATGAAGCCGCGCCAGTGGCGCCAACCGCCCCCCAGCTTTTGCCGATCGTGGTGATCGAGGCGCTGCTGGCGATGGACGGGGTGATGATGCTCAGCTCTTGATCAGCCATGGTCGGATCCATTTCACACGCGAAGCACGTGCGTGGACAGACGCTACCAACAAGTGGAGATCTCGTAACCTGTCAGATCTGACAGGTGCCAAAGAGCCATTAATGTGCAGGGTGCCCCGCACGGACAGGCGGGCACAAAAAAAGCCGGCCCGTCATATGACGGGCCGGCCTTTTTACAGCTGCGAAACGCTTACTGCACTTCTACCGCCAGGCTTTCGGCGATCTTCTGTTGCCAGATCGCCGGGCCGGTGATGTGTACCGACTCACCGTTGCTGTCCACCGCGACGGTGACCGGCATGTCCTTGACCTCGAACTCGTAGATCGCTTCCATGCCCAGCTCGGCGAAGGCCAGCACCTTGGACTTCTTGATGGCCTGGGCCACCAGATAAGCGGCGCCGCCCACGGCCATCAGGTACACGGCCTTGTTGTCCTTGATCGCTTCGATCGCGGTCGGGCCACGTTCGGACTTGCCGATCATGCCCAGCAGGCCGGTCTGCTCAAGGATCTGACGGGTGAACTTGTCCATCCGCGTCGCGGTGGTCGGGCCAGCCGGGCCAACCACTTCGTCACCGACCGGATCAACCGGGCCGACGTAGTAGATAAAGCGACCTTTCAGATCCACCGGCAGGGTTTCACCCTTGTTCAGCATCTCGACCATGCGCTTGTGCGCCGCGTCGCGACCGGTGAGCATCTTGCCGTTGAGCAGGACGGTTTCGCCCGGCTTCCAGCTCTGCACTTCTTCCGGGGTCAGGGTGTCGAGGTTGACGCGACGGGCCGACGGGCCGGCTTCCCAGACGATTTCCGGGTAGGCATCCAGCGATGGCGCTTCCAGCGATGCCGGGCCAGAACCGTCGAGCACGAAGTGCGCGTGACGCGTGGCGGCGCAGTTCGGGATCATGCACACCGGCAACGAAGCGGCGTGAGTCGGGTAATCCATGATCTTCACGTCAAGCACGGTGGTCAGGCCACCGAGGCCCTGGGCGCCGATGCCCAGTTGGTTGACCTTCTCGAACAGCTCCAGACGGATCTCTTCGATACGGTTCTGCGGGCCACGGGCTTTCAGCTCATGGATGTCGATGGATTCCATCAACACTTCCTTGGCCATCACTGCGGCTTTCTCGGCGGTGCCGCCGATGCCGATGCCCAGCATGCCCGGTGGGCACCAGCCGGCACCCATGGTCGGAACGGTCTTGAGCACCCAGTCAACGATCGAGTCGGACGGGTTGAGCATGGCCATTTTCGACTTGTTCTCGGAACCGCCGCCCTTGGCCGCCACGTCCACTTCCACGGTGTTGCCCGGGACGATGGAGTAGTGGATGACTGCCGGGGTGTTGTCCTTGGTGTTTTTGCGAGCGCCTGCCGGGTCGGCGAGGATCGAGGCACGCAGGACGTTTTCCGGCAGGTTGTAGGCGCGGCGCACGCCTTCGTTGATCATGTCGTCCAGGCTCATGGTCGCGCCATCCCAACGTACGTCCATGCCCACCCGCACGAACACGGTGACGATACCGGTGTCCTGGCAGATCGGCCGGTGGCCGGTGGCGCACATGCGCGAGTTGATCAGGATCTGCGCGATCGAGTCACGGGCCGCTGGCGATTCTTCGCGCAGGTAGGCTTCGTGCATCGCCTGGATGAAATCCACGGGGTGGTAATAGGAAATGAACTGCAGGGCGTCGGCAACGCTCTGAATCAGGTCGTCTTGCTTGATCACGGTCATGAGTCGCGCTCCTCTAAAAGACGGGAACATTCAATAAGGTGCCTGCGGCTTGGGTGCATCGGTCGGTCGCAAGCACCTTTCAAGGCACGCCGGGGCTGCTGGCGCGACGCTAAAAAGGCGCGGCAGTATACCGCGCCTCTTCGGGGCATACACGCGTCGGCAGTCATTCGTTGGTCGCATGGTTGGGCGAATATCGAACATCGGGTTTGCACTTCAATACCCACCCCCTCACCCCAGCCCTCTCCCCCAAGGGGGCGAGGGGGGAAGGGAGCCGATTTGTGGCGAATTCAAAACCTGAGTTCGGCATGATGTATCAGGTCGGCGTATCTCAAATAAACAATGCGGTCAGTTCCCTCTCCCTCGGGGAGAGGGCTAGGGTGAGGGGCTTTTGAGGCCACACTTTTGACGTCAATTTTCGAGCCCGAAAATCGGTGGTCATTTATCGACCGCCCCTCTAAAGTGGCATCCGGTCTGTAGAGTAGGACACTCGGTCAGCCTCCTATCGCACGGTGAGTCAACGATTGACCCATAACGCCATTCAACGTCTTTTGCTCAAGCGCTTTGCCCTCGCCGCAGCCACCTATGGATTGGCTTTGCTGCTGCTGTGGCTGGCGTTTTTCACCGGGCATTACCCGCAATCATTGAACAGCGTGGCCATCGGCAGCGCGCTGGTGGTGATCTGCCAGGCCACGTTGTTTACGCTGTTCTGGTCCGGGCGCAACCAGCGCTTTGCCGACCCCAGCCTGACCGAAGCGCAAGTGCTGCTCGGGCTCGGCTGGCAGACCTGGCTGATCGCTCATCTGGACGAAGCACGTGGCGCGTTTCTGGTGTTCTACGTACTGATCCTGCTGTTCGGCCTGTTTCATTTAACCCGGCGCGCGTTCATTCGTTGCGCGCTGCTGGTGTTCTTCAGTTTCTGTGCGATCACCCTCTGGGATGGCTACCACTTCCGTCTGCCGGATCCGGCACTGGCGGCGTTGCAAGTGTGCATTCTGGCGATGGTGCTGGCGTGGCTGGTGATTTATGCACGCTTCGTCCAGGTTTCACGGCAACGCATGCGCCAGCGCCGGTTTGCCTTGCAGGCGCATCAGGACACCCTGCGCGGGATGATGCGCCAGCTCGAAGATCTGGTGGCCACCGATGAGCTGACCGGACTGTTCAATCGCCGGCATTTTCTGCGCCTGGCCTCACGGGAACTGGCGGAGATGGAACCAGGCGTGGTGCATGGTCTGGCGCTGATCGACCTCGACCACTTCAAACGCATCAACGATCTGCACGGCCATGCCGCCGGCGATCAGGTTTTGCAGGCATTCGCCGGCGTGGCGGGTGCCTGCCTGCGTGACGGCGACGTGCTGGCGCGTTACGGTGGCGAGGAATTCGTGGTGTTGCTGCCCGACTGCGATGCCGAACGCCTGACCGCCTGTTGTGAACGCCTGCGCATTGCTTTCACTGACGTCGAACTGGTGGGCCTGAATGTGCGCAGCCTGAGTCTGTCGGCAGGCATGACCCTGCTGGAACTGGGTGATGATCTGGACGACGCCTTGCAGCGCGCTGATCAGGCGCTGTACCGAGCCAAGCGCGACGGGCGCAATCGCTGTGCAGCGGCATGGGAGAATGTGGATGCCTGAACTTCGCGTCGGTGATCGGCAATGGTCGGTGGCGGCGGGCAGCAATTTGCTCGACGCGCTGAATCAGCACGGCGTCGCGGTGCCTTACAGCTGCCGCGCCGGCAGTTGCCATGCCTGTCTGGTGCAGTGTGTTCAGGGTTCGCCCGCCGACAGTCGCCCGGATGCCTTGAGCGCCGAACAGCGCCAGCAAGGCTGGCGGCTGGCTTGTCAGTGTCAGGTTACGGAAGATTTGCAGGTACACACCTTCGACCCCGTCACCGACGGGCGCCCGGCGGTGGTCGAGGCGCTGGACTGGCTCAGCGATAACGTCCTGCGTTTGCGCCTGACCCCGCAGCGACCGCTGCGCTACAGCGCCGGGCAACATCTGGTGCTGTGGATCAACCACATCGCCAGACCCTATTCGCTGGCGAGCCTGCCGCAAGAAGACCGCTTTCTCGAGTTCCACCTCGACTGCCGCCAGCCCGGCGAATTCAGCGATGCGGCGCGGCGCCTGCAGATCGGCGACCCGATCCGCCTCGGCGAACTGCGCGGCGGCGCGTTGCATTACGACCCGGACTGGCACTCGCGCCCGCTGTGGCTGCTGGCGGCCGGTACCGGGCTGGGGCCATTGTTCGGCGTGCTGCGCGAAGCCTTGCGCCAGGATCATCAGGGCGCCATCCGCGTCATTCACCTGGCCCATGACGAGCGCGAGCACTATCTGGCCAAACCCCTGGCGGCGCTTGCTGCGCAGCGCGAAAACCTCAGCGTCGAGCTGTGGACGGCGGCCGACTCAGCCGCCGCTTTGGCGCAACTGCGCCTTGTTTCCCGGCAAACCCTGGCCTTAGTCTGCGGCTCGACTGCCAGCGTCGATGCGTTTGCCAAGCGTCTGTACCTGGCCGGACTGCCGCGCAATCAACTGCTGGCCGATGTGTTTTTGTCCCGCGGTTGAGCGCTGAATCTCGTGTGAAGGTGAACTCCTGTGGTGAGGGGATTTATCCCCGATGGGCTGCGTAGCGGCCCCAGGATTTTGTGAGTGCTGCGCACTCAATCGGGGATAAATCCCCTCACCACAGTAGTTCTGGCTCACCACAGCAATCCAGCCTCACCACAAAAGAACTCTGTCAGCCTTTTTAATGTTGAGTAACGCTGATGACCGAAGCCATCCTGCTCGAACGCGAACGCGGTTTGCTCACCCTGCGACTCAATCGCCCGGACAAGAAAAACGCCCTGACCCGCGCGATGTACAGTCGCCTCGCCGAAGCCCTGAAGCAGGCCGACAACGATCCTGACATCAACGCCGTGCTGATCACCGGCAGCGCCGAGTGTTTCACCGCCGGCAACGACATCGCCGACTTCATCCAGCAACCGCCGAGCGACCTCGACAGCCCGGTGTTCCACTTCATGCTCAACCTGCTCGAATGCCGCAAACCGGTGATCGCCGCTGTGGCCGGCGCAGCGGTGGGCATCGGCACCACGTTGCTGCTGCACTGCGATCTGGTTTACGTCGCCCGCGATGCTCGCTTGCGCATGCCGTTCGTCAATCTCGGTTTGTGTCCGGAGTTCGGCTCCAGCCTGATCCTGCCGCGTTTGCTTGGCCAAGCCAAAGCGGCGGAGTTGTTGCTGCTCGGCGAAGGATTCAGCGGTGAACAGGCGGCGCAGTGGGGCATTGCCAGCGAGGCGTTGGGCAGCGGCGAAGCGGCACTGAACAAGGCGCGGGAGATGGCGTTGCGTTTCGACGAGCTACCGGCCGAAGCGGTGCGTATCAGCAAGCAATTGATGCGAGCGCCGGATCGCGAATTGATCCGTAAGGTGATCGAGGAGGAGGGCGCACTGTTCACCCAGCGGTTGCGCTCACCGGAGGCATTAGCGGCGTTGACCGGGTTTATCAAGCGGCACTGAGATCTTCGCTGATCTGGACGGCCTCATCGCTGGCAAGCCAGCTCTCACAGTTTTTGTGGTGGATGCAAAATCCGTGATCGCCGCCGAGTCTTGTGGGAGCTGGCTTGCCAGCGATGAGGGCAGGACGGGCATCACATCTTTTGGCTCAGAATGCAAAAAGCCCCGGCACTCACATACCGGGGCTTTGATGAGGCAAGACATTAACTCCCGTGCAATAGGACGTTTGCCTAAACTGCTATCAGCGAGGAATGCACTTCAGTTAGGCAAGTACCGCAAGATCACCGGATTTCCAGGTTCCTCGTCTTTCGGGACGAGCGGGATGGCGCTCACGAGAATTTTTTCATCATCGGGTTGCAGGGCAACTCTCGCCATATACCTTCCTTTTCCAAAGGATGGCAGCGTCTGTTTGACATAACCCTGTCCATTGCCAAAGCTGGTATCTGGTGTCCCGTTGCTGTTAAAGCGGGCTACGACAAGCTGGTGAGTCATGGGTTTGAAAGTGCCTGCCGACCCCACAACGACCGATCGGCCGTTCTCTTGAAAGGCGCTGGCCTCCCATTGTGTTTCCTTGTCCAGGGACGTCAGCAATGGTTGACCCTGATTGAATTGAATGTTCGGTTCACCATTGGGCTCGGAGCTGATCAACAACGCTTGAATATCTGGAAATGCGCCCGCTGTACCAACCCCGAGAATCCGTCCGTTGTTCTGTCGCACAAGTTGATTGAATTCCGATGCACGCACATCGAACACCACGAAGCCATTTTTCATCCGGCCAAACGATTCATCGGGCTCGCCATTCTTATGAAAGCAGGCAAGCATGGCATGGTGACTTGATGCGGCGAGCGTCAAGCCTCCAACCACATATTTCTCTTGCTTGTCGTCAACCAGCAAGCTCCGCAATAGACTCGTTGGGTTATGGGGGTTTTTGATATAGATATAACCTTTAGCGGAGAATGTTTTGTCCGGTTTTCCCTCGGGCGTCAGGCGTATGATCCATCCGTTGCGATGAAACGTGAGGATCTTGCCATCACTCAAGATCACCATATCCGTCTGACCAGCGGCAGAGTTTTCCAGAAGTTGACTTTGTTCCATGGAAGGCGAGTCGTGGTCCTCCAATAATTCCAGACTAAACAGGCCATCTTCCCCAAACGTTTTATCCAGTGATCCATCTTCTTCCAATCGGTAAAAATAGGAAAAGTTGGAAGTGCTCGAAGCATGATCGGCGTGAACAATAATCCTGCCATCAGTTTGCAAAGCAAATGAGGAAAGAGCACCAAACCCGGGAAGAAGGTATTGGACTAAACCGTTCTCGCCATACTTCGGATCAGGATTGCCCTTTAGATCCAGGCGGCCCATGGTGATGTAGACGGAATCGCCTCTGGCGGAACGCCCGCCGAAATAAATCCAGGAATCAGTTACCATCAGTTTTTGGATATGGACAGTTCCGTAGTCCGGATTTCCGTTGACTATCGTCACAATTCCTTTGTCGCCGAAATCGGTATCGAGCATCCCGCCGTAAGTTTTTTGACTAATCATTTTTTCGACCTCGTGCAATTGCAGAAAAGAGCAGGTCGTCAGTTCATCGCACGATAGAAAAGCGTAAAAACTCTGAAGATTAATGATCGGACGAGTTTCGATTAAAAGCTTCCAGCGTCAGTGGCACAACTGTCAGGTCTGACAGTTGTAGATTCGCCCGACAGGTGTTAACGGTAATAAAAAAGCCCCGGCATTCGCATGCCGGGGCTTTTGGTTTTCAGCGAATCACTCAGACCTGCGGGTCGCCAACGTGCAGGATCTTCATGCCGTTGGTGCCACCGGTGGTGTGGTAGCTGTCGCCCTTGGTCAGGATGACCCAGTCGCCTTTTTCCACAACGCCGCGCTTGACCAGCTCGTCGATCGCTTTCTGGCTGACTTCGTTCGGGGCCAGCGAGGCCGGGTCGAACGGCACGGTGTACACGCCACGGAACATCGCTGCGCGAGCCTGGGCTTCGCGGTGCGGGGTGAACGCGTAGATCGGCACCGAGGAGCGGATGCGCGACATGATCAGCGGGGTGTAACCGCTTTCGGTCAGGGCGATGATCGCTTTCACGCCCGGGAAGTGGTTGGCGGTGTACATGGTCGCCAGGGCGATGCTTTCGTCGCAACGCTCGAATTCCTTGCCGATACGGTGGCTGGACGTCTTGCTGGTCGGGTGCTTTTCAGCGCCGACGCAGATGCGCGCCATCGCCTGCACGGCTTCCAGCGGGTACAGACCGGCAGCGGATTCGGCCGAGAGCATCACGGCGTCGGTGTAGTCGAGCACGGCGTTGGCCACGTCGGACACTTCGGCGCGGGTCGGCATCGGGTTCTGGATCATCGACTCCATCATCTGGGTCGCAACGATCACCGCCTTGTTGTGGCGGCGTGCGTGCAGAATGATCTTCTTCTGAATGCCCACCAGCTCGGCGTCGCCGATTTCCACACCGAGGTCGCCACGGGCAACCATCACTGCGTCAGACGCCTTGATCAAACCGTCGAGGGTTTCGTCGTCGGCCACGGCTTCGGCGCGTTCGATCTTCGCCACCAGCCAGGCAGTGCCGCCGGCTTCGTCGCGCAGTTGACGGGCGTAGTTCATGTCAGCCGCGTCACGCGGGAAGGACACCGCGAGGTAGTCGACTTCCATTTCGGCGGCGAGCTTGATGTCGGCCTTGTCTTTTTCAGTCAGGGCCGGAGCAGTCAGGCCGCCACCGCGACGGTTGATGCCTTTGTGGTCGGACAGCGGGCCGCCGATGGTCACGACGCAGTGCAGTTCGGTAGCGGTAGCGGTTTCGACGCGCATCACCACGCGGCCGTCGTCGAGCAGCAGCTCGTCGCCCACGCCGCAGTCTTTCACCAGATCCGGGTAGTCGATGCCGACCACTTGCTGGTTGCCTTCGGTCAGCGGATGGCTGGTGGAGAAGGTGAACTTGTCACCGATCTTCAGCTCGATGCGCTTGTTGGCGAATTTGGCGATACGGATTTTCGGGCCTTGCAGGTCACCCAGCAGGGCGACGAAACGGCCGTGCTTGGCCGCCAGGTCACGCACCAGCTTCGCGCGAGCCTTGTGCTCGTCGGGGGTGCCGTGGGAGAAGTTCAGACGGGCGACGTCCAGACCAGCCAGAATCAGCTGTTCGAGAACTTCCGGCGAGTTACTGGCCGGGCCAAGGGTAGCGACGATTTTGGTACGACGGACGGACATGCAAAGACTCCTGAGTTCAAGCGCTAGCAGAGGCTACTATGCTCTTGGGGTGTAGTCATTGTTCGTTTGCACTACTTATTGTTTTCTTTATTGAACGTGGTTTTTTTCAACGACTGTGACCGGCAACCGCTACCGCTGGTCGGTACTGGTATTTCTTACAGGTGGCACGCGGTTTTTCGATCGCTATACAGATTGAATCCCGCCAATGGTGGCGGGGCTGCGAGGCTAACGACATGACAGCTGAAAAAGAAACACACCAGGCGCTGGAACCGCCAGTGATTGAAAGCCCAAAAGATGGCGACAAGCCAGGTGTCCGTTTTCGAGTGGAGGGAACAGGAACACCCGGAAATTTCTCGATCGCCTACAGCACCAGGGATTCATTGAATCCGCTGTTTGGCCAATTGATCAGTAGCAACGGGAGATGGAATACGTTCCTGGATCTGAGCAAATTCGGTTTTTATGTCGTTGAAAGAAGCCCGGACGGCACGGTTTCGCCAAGGTCACCGGTAGTGACCATCCATCTGGAGTCAACCCCATCTGCACCGAAGGGCGATGCCAACTCTCCCGAGGACGCCCCGCACTGATACCACGCTGTCGAGGGCGGCATTGAAGATTTTTCGCGCAAGGTCGATACAGACCTCAAGACAGGAGAACCTCCCCATGCGATTGTTGCCCATTGCCGCCCTTGCCCTCAGCGTCCTCGCCGTCACGGGCTGCACCCGTTGGTCGATGAACCATCATTTGAACAACGCCTACAGCGCCTACGACCGGGGCAATTGCGAGCAGGTGATGCTCGAACTGTCCAAGGTTGAACGAGCCAGCCGGGCCCGGCCGTATGTGTGGCCGGAAGTGTCGATGATGCGCGGCCAGTGCCTGGAACGGCAAAAAATGTACATCGACGCGGCGCAGACCTATCAGTTCATCATCGCCTCGTACCCCCACAGCGAATACGCCTTCCGTGCGCGCGCCCGCCTGGAAACCCTGCAGAGCCTGGGACATTACCCGACTCGCAGTGCAGCGGCAGTACCAAGTCCGCAACGTTTCTGATGCTGGTTGTCATACAAACGCTGGCCGACTGTACAAGCTGAGCTATAGTCCAGTGATCCGGTTCAGAGCCTGATTTTGGGCCGGGGCAACACCTGCGACTGGTAGAGGTTGAGGTGATGGCGTATTGGCGACCGTCACACCGGAAGCGGGGAGAGCGCGTCTGCAGGGCAGGCACGTTCCGAAGCAAAGGTGCGGCTCTGTGATGGAGCCTTGCATGGCGTACTGCGCATGTTTACCGATCGTCGAATTGAACGGCACCAGTTGCCGTACTTCCTGCGGGTGTACAACAGCGTCACCGACAAACCCATCGGTTTTCTGGGCAACGTGTCCGAGGACGGGCTGATGCTCATCAGCCAGTTGCCGATGATGATCGGCGTCGATTTCAGTCTGCGTCTCAAACTGCCATTCAGCGACGGCTGCCAGCAGGTCATCGATCTCACGGCGTGCTGCCTGTGGTGCCACGAAGACGCGACGCCCCTGCATTACGACGCCGGGTTCAGCCTGCAGCGTCCGCCCCCGGAATATGCGCAACTGGTCGAGGCGTTGCGTCAGTACTTCAGCTTCCAGCCATTGCCGGCCTCTGCCTGACTTCGGCGACGCTCGCATAATTGCTATCGCGGGCAAGCCCGCTCCCACAGTGTCCGGGGTTGATCAAAGCATTTGTGCACACCACAAATCCCTGTGGGAGCGGGC
>NZ_JASCPO010000079.1:0-24910 GCF_029960145.1 Pseudomonas sp. PS01299
GGCTTGCTCGCGAATGCGGTGTGCCAGTCAAATAGATGCTGACTGACAGGACGCCTTCGCGAGCAAGCCCGCTCCCACAGGGGGGATCTGAGGTGTTCTTGGGTCAGGTGTAGACCGGCCAGGTGTCGACAATCTTGCCGCCACGCACCGCCAGCAGATCACCGAATTGCAGGAGCACCGCTTCGGTCTGGGTCGGGCGCAGGAACACTTGATCCTCGACGGTCAGCCCCACGGCATTCGAACCGTTGACCATCTCCTGATTCGAACTGCGCCCGTACACCCCATTGCTCTGCAACCCTGGCGGCGATTCGAACTCGGCCATCCAGTTGCCGCCGTAGATGAAAAAAGTCTGCCGCTGGTTGGTGTCCCACCACGAGAACAACGTCGACTTGTCATCCAGCGCCGGGATATTCACCGCACCAGTGCTTTTCAGTACCGGCGTGGCGATGTAGGTCGCCGGCACGTGGTCAACCAGAGAAGGCAGGTCGTAATGCGTCGGCTTGAGCATCGCCGTGCCCACCGAAACCTCGGTGCTCAACTGCTCATTTTCATGGATGCGATAACTCGGGCTGCCGGCGGTGTTCAGGCACAGGTTGTCATTCCACAACGTCGGATACTGCTGGCGGGTGAAATCCACGCAGCGCTGATAAATCACCATCACCTTGGCGAACAGTTCCTCGGGCGAACCGAGAATCCCCGGTACGCCCATGCCCACGAACGGGTCGTAGCCCATGAACCCGGCGAACTGCAGATGTTGTGGATTGGCGCTGATCAGCGTGAGCATCTGCCCCAGCACATTCACATCACTGACCCCGCCGCGATGCAGGCCGACATCCAGTTCGATGTTGATGCGCAGCCGCGTGCCGAGCCCTTGCGCCAACGCCAGGTATTGCTGCAGCCGTACAGGCCCGTCGAGCAGCCATTGCAGTTGCCTGGAAGGATCGAACGAGCCTTTGTGGTTTTGATAAAACAGCTCGGCTGAACGCACCGGCAACGGCTTGCCGAGCAGGATGTCGGACTGCGGAAACGTGACCGCATCGTGATTGAGAAACGGCTGGTGAAACGACATGAGTTTTTGCGTCCCGGCCCGTTGCGCGATGTAGCTCAACAGCCCCGGCGACGGCAGGGACTTTTCCACCAGACGCAATTGCTTGCCGCCGCGTTTGGCCGACTGCATCACCACGTCGATGTTGTGATCGAGGCGATCCAGATCGATCAACAGCACCGGGCGCATCGGGCCTTTGTCTTTCAGTTCATTATTCAGCGCGCGGAAATATTCACTGTACGGCGCACCTCGATCACCCGGTCGCAGCCAGGCGCCCACGCCCACCAGTAAAGCGCCGACGCCCAACGTGCCCAGCATGAAATTGCGTCGATTGACCGCCATCAGCTCACCCCCAGAATTGACGACAGATGCGCATTGAGAAAGCGTCCGCTCGGATCCAGCGCCTGACGTACGTCGACAAATTCGCGCCAACGCGGATACAGCGGCTGCAGATTCTTCGCGTTAAGCGTGTGCAACTTGCCCCAGTGCGGGCGGCCGTTGTACTTCCAGAAGATCGGCTCGACCGCGGCGAAAAAGTTGTGATGATCCATCTGGTAATGCTGGTGCACCGAGATCGAACAGCTGTCGCGGCCCTCGAACATGCTCAGCGGAATGTCGTCAGCCTTGACGTAGCGGTACTCGATGGGAAACCAGGTGCGCAGGTCCTTGTCCTGAATCAGCTTGAGGATTTCACGCAGACAGGCCGGGCCGTGTTCGGCGGGCACCGAGTATTCCATCTCGTTGAAGCGCACGGTGCGCACGTTGGCGTAGATGTCGAACGAGTCGCCGACCCGGTCATCGAAACTCGCCATATGCCGCAGACTGTTGAGCAGCGTGCGGCGCAGCTCGGGGAAGTCGCTGCCGTATTTGTCGATCTTCTCGATCAGGGTCACGAACTCATTGCCGCCCTCCTCTTCGGGCGGGATCGGCGGCGTGGCCGGGTCGCTGGTTTCGTTGAGGGCGATGGACAGCGCGTAGTCGGAATGGGTGACGACGAGCATTTCCCAGTGCTGATTTTCCCGGGTGTTTTTGTCGAGGTCTTCCAGCAGCTCTTCGGTCTTGGCGATCCACTGGCGTTCGCGCAGGCGGTAGGCCGGGCGATTTTGCAGACGGATTTTCGTCGCCACGCCCAGTGCCCCAAGGGATACCCGGGCGGCATTGAACACTTCCGGGTGGCGCTGACTGTCGCAGTCCAGCACCTCGCCGTCGGCCGTCACCAGTTGCAGGCCGCAGACATGCGCCGAGTACGACTGAAAGGTTTTCCCGGTGCCGTGGGTCGAGGTGGAAATTGCCCCGGCGAGAGTCTGGTAATCGATATCGGCCATGTTCTGCAGGGCCTGGCCGACGTCCTTCAGCGGCACGCCCATGCGCGACATTGGCGTACCGGCGCCGAATTCGGCCTGCAGGGTGTTCGGATCGTGGTCGAGCAGCCCGGTGAAGTAGCTCAGCGACAGCAAAGTGCCGTCGGTGGGCACCAGTGCGCTGAACGAATGCGCGGAACCGACCGGGCGGATCTTGCCCTGGGCCTGACGAATCGCAGCGCTTAGTTCATCAAGATTCTTCGGCGCCAGCCGCGCCGCCGGCAGGCAACTCTGCCCGCCCGACCAGTTGCGCCAGGGAATCAGTCGCGGGGCGCGCATCAATTGTCCCAGCGCGGGATTGGCCGCCAATGCACTGAACGCGCCGACGATGCTTGCCCGTTGCAACAACTGACGCCGTGTCAGATCCATGCTCATGCGCGCGCCCTTATTGTGGGAGGGGCTGGTCGGCCATGAAGCCGATCAGTTGCAGGAATTGTTCTTCGCTGCACTCGACGCACTGGCCCATCGGCGGCATGCCGTTGTAGCCGTTGATGGCGTGGTCGAGCAGCGTGTCGGCGCCCTGGCGGATGCGTGGTTCCCAGGCTTGACGATCGCCAGTGAGCGGCGCATTGGCAGCCGGGTTGGCGTGACACAGCTGGCAGCTGTTGGTGTAGATCTGCGCCAGTGCCGGGTCGGTGGGAGTAGCATTGTGAGTGGTCGCCGGCGGTGCGGATTTTTCGTCGCAGCCGCACAGCGTCATCATCAGCGCCAGCAGTAAAGTGAGTGGGATTGCCCGCATAACGATCCTCGAGGGTGGCATCGCTTTTTGTTGTGATCACACCTTAAGGCAGGCACGGCAGCGGGTTGAGGGCATTGCCGGACAACGATGGGGCCAACCGGGGCCAGTAGAGAGTGTTCAGGCCACCCCATTCAACTGTTGGAGCGGGCTTGCTCGCGAATGCGGTGTGTCAGCAAATGAGGATGTCAGTTGAAAGGACGCATTCGCGAGCAAGCCCGCTCCCACATTGGATTTCATAAACCAGTCAGAGCTCTGTTCCGCATCTCTGCGTGACATTCGCGTGACATTGGCGGGTTTAAATATCGGCGCATTCAGGCGTATAACCTGTAAAGACTTTTTGATCTGTATACGGACATCAACACGGGGTAGCGACATGACCACAGCAAACATCCTTGGCAATCTGTTCCCTTCTGTCAGCGACATCCCGGAAAAATACCGCCTCGACGGTCAGGTCGAGCAACGCGAATACCTCGTCGATGGCCAACTGCGGCGCTGGGACGGCCCACTCGCCACCGTGCGCAGCCCGGTGTATCTGCACGGCGAAAACGGCGATGAACAAGTGATTCTCGGCAGCACCCCGCTGCTCGACGCCGACACCGCCCTCACCGCCCTCGATGCCGCCGTGCGCGCCTACGATCGCGGTCAGGGCCTGTGGCCGACCATGCGCGTGGCCGAACGCATTCAGCACGTCGAAGCGTTCCTCGGCCGGATGCGCCAGCAGCGCGAAGCCGTGGTCAAGCTGCTGATGTGGGAGATCGGCAAGAACCTCAAGGACTCGGAAAAAGAGTTCGACCGCACCTGCGACTACATCGTCGACACCATCAATGCACTGAAAGAACTCGACCGTCGCTCCAGCCGTTTCGAACTGGAACAGGACACCCTCGGCCAGATCCGCCGCGTGCCGCTCGGCGTGGCACTGTGCATGGGGCCTTACAACTATCCGCTGAACGAAACCTTCACCACGCTGATTCCGGCGCTGATCATGGGCAATACCGTGGTGTTCAAACCGGCCAAGCTCGGCGTGTTGCTGATCCGCCCGTTGCTCGAAGCGTTCCGCGACAGCTTCCCGAGCGGCGTGATCAACGTGATCTACGGCAGCGGCCGCGAAACCGTCAGCGCGCTGATGGCCAGCGGCAAGATCGACATCTTCGCCTTCATCGGCACCAACAAGGCCGCCAGCGATCTGAAGAAACTGCACCCGAAACCGCACCGTTTGCGCGCCGCGCTGGGTCTGGATGCGAAGAACCCCGGCATCGTCCTGCCGGAAGTCGATCTGGACAACGCAGTCAGCGAAGCGGTCACCGGTTCGCTGTCGTTCAACGGCCAGCGCTGCACCGCGCTGAAGATCCTGTTTGTGCACGAGGACGTGGTCGACGCCTTCATCGAAAAATTCAACGCCAAACTCGCCACGCTCAAGCCGGGCATGCCGTGGGACAGCGGCGTGGCACTGACGCCGCTGCCGGAGTCGGGCAAGGTCGACTACCTGCACGGTCTGGTGGCCGATGCGCAGAGCAAGGGTGCACAAGTGGTCAACCCGAACGGCGGCGAAAGTCGTGAGTCGTTCTTCTACCCAGCCGTGCTGTACCCGGTGACGCCGCAGATGCGCGTGTACAACGAAGAACAGTTCGGCCCGGTGGTGCCAATCGTGCCGTACCGCCATCTCGATACCGTGATCGATTACGTGCTGGAGTCGGATTTCGGCCAGCAACTAAGCCTGTTCGGCACCAACCCGGTGGCGATCGGCCGACTCGTCGACACTTTCGCCAACCAGGTCGGGCGGATCAACCTCAACGCCCAATGCCAGCGCGGGCCGGACACCTACCCGTTCAACGGGCGCAAGAACTCCGCCGAAGGCACGCTGTCGGTACACGATGCGCTGCGGGTGTTTTCGATCCGCACACTGGTAGCGACCAAGTTCCAGGACAGCAACAAGGATCTGATCAGCGAAATCATTCGCGGCCGCGATTCGAGCTTCCTGACCACCGACTACATCTTCTGACGAGGACTTTGCACTGAGCACCTTCAGCACCCAACGACTGCCACCGCTGCTGCGGCGAATCCTGCGTCCGTTGCTGGACCCGTACCGCCGCTACCAGCACGCCCGACTGATTCACGCGGTGCGGGTAGCGCTGGGGCTGCTGGCGACCATCCTGCTGACCACCGGCATCAACCTGCCCCACGGCGAGTGGGCTTCGGTGACCATGCTGGTGGTGATCGGCGGCCTGCAACACCACGGCAACATCGGCAAGAAAGCCGCCGAACGCGCCACCGGCACCCTGATCGGTGCCGGCGTCGGTCTGCTGCTGGTAGCGCAACAGGCATGGCTGGGCCTGCCGTGGCTGACCTACTTTGCCATGGCGGTGGTCTGCGGGTTCTTCTCCTATCACGCGATCGGCAAGGGCGGCTACACCGCCCTGCTCTCGGCGATCACCGTTTTCATTGTCGCCGGGCATGGCGACAACCCGATCACCGATGGCTTATGGCGCGGGGTCGACATCCTGATCGGCATCGCCCTGGCCCTGGCGTTTTCCTTCGCCCTGCCGCTGTATGCGGTGTATTCGTGGCGCTACAACCTGGCCGATGCCTTGCGCGACTGCGCCACGTTGTATGGGCGGATCATCAGCGGCCAACCGGTCAGCGCCGATGAACACCTGAAGCTGATGGCCCGGGTGACCACGGTGATGGTGCAACTGCGCTCGCTGATGCCTTCGGTGTCCAAGGAAGTGAAAATCTCCATGACCGAGCTGGATGCAATTCAACGCAACCTGCGGATGTGCGTCAGCACGCTGGAAATCCTCGGCAACACCCGCCCGGATGCCAACGACCCCGAAGCCATGGCGCATCTGCAATCGGCGCTGCGGGCCGAGCACCGGGTGATCCGCATACAGTTGATCGGCATGGCCCGGGCCTTGAAGTCTGGCGCCACGCAACGTCTGCAGCGCCCGCTGGAATTGCCTGACGCGAGCCTCGACACACCGGTCTACAGCACGCTGGACGGTTACCGGTTGCTGACCCGACAACTGGCCGCGAACATTGGCGAACTGCGCCAACGCCTGGCGATGACTGCACCGCGCTGGAACATCTGAGCCGTCGGAAAAAACCCATGTAACAAAGCTGACATCATCACTACAATGCGCCGCACAACGGATGTGACATGGACGCATAAATGCAATTCAGGAAGAGTATCAACGCCCTGCGGGCACTGGCCGTGCTTTCGGTCGTGCTGTTTCATTTCAAGGTGCCCGGGTTTGAAGGCGGATTCGTCGGCGTAGACGTGTTCTTCGTCATCTCCGGCTTCCTGATGACCGGCATCATCGTCAATGGCGTGCAGCAGCAGAACTTTTCCCTCCTCGGTTTCTATGCCTCCCGCGCCCGCCGCATCATTCCCGCCCTGCTGGTCCTGTGCGTTGCGCTGCTGATCTTCGGCTACTTTTATCTGCCGCTGGATGACTTGCGCGAAACCATCCGTACGATCAAGAGCAGTCTGCTGTTCAGCTCGAACTTCAGCTTTGCCCAAAGCGGCAATTACTTCGCGGCGCCGCTGCATGAAAACTGGTTGCTGCATACCTGGTCGCTGTCGGTCGAATGGCAGTTCTACCTGCTTTACCCCGTGCTGATCATGGGGCTGCACCGGTTCTTCGGCACCGATAAAACTCGCGTTGCCTTGCTGGCCGTGGCGCTGATTTCGCTGCTGGCGTCCATCATCGTGACCCGCGTCAACCCGACGTTCGCCTTCTACATGCTGCCCACCCGCGCCTGGGAAATGATCGCTGGCGGCCTGGTTTTTCTGTTTCCCCTGCGATTGAGCCAGCGCGGCGGCGCGATTTGCGAAGGGCTCGGTCTGCTGGCGATTGCCGTCAGCGTGCTGGTTTTTTCTGAGGCGGATCTGTGGCCGGGCTACCTGGCACTGGTGCCGGTGCTGGGGACGATGCTGGTGATTCACGCCAACACCCGGTCGATGTTCAGCGGCAATCCTGCGCTGCAATTTGTCGGGAGCATTTCCTACTCGGTGTACCTGTGGCATTGGCCGCTGGTGGTACTGCTTTACCTGTGCGGGCTGTTGAGCAGCTGGCCGCACGTGATCGGCGCAATCATCGCCTCGTTCGCCCTCGGCACCCTGTCGTTCTACCTGGTGGAATCGAAGGTGAAAAAAGGTACGAGCGCTACTCGAACAGTGATCAAGTTCGCGTCACTGACGGTAGCGGTGGTGGCCGTGTCGGCAACGACGTCGTCGCTGGTCAAGCAACACCCCGACTGGCGTCCGGCACTGGTCGAACTTGGCCAGCCGGAATACACCAGCAAGCTGTATCCGCAGGAGTGCTACCCGAATGCCTATGCGGCGGCGGATTGCAAACTGGGCACGGGTGATGTGTCGGTGATTCTGTACGGCGACAGCCATGCGCAATCCACCGCAGCGGCGGTGCAGATGGACAACCCGCAAGCGGCGCTGTCATGGTCACGGGGCGGTTGCCCGACCCTGACGCACTTCGCCATGCAAGACAAGACCGTCGAAAGCCAGTGCCGGGGCTTCAATCAGGAAAAGCTGCAACAACTGAAAACCGCGTACGCCGGCGTGCCGGTGGTGCTGTTCAGCCGTGCGGCGCTGTATGCGGATTCGGGCCGGGAAAACAGCTACCGGATTTCCTTTCCCGAGCGCCAGGCCACGTTTGCCGAAGCGTATACCGAAGAATACGTCAGCACGGTCTGCTCGATCGCGGAAAACCATCCGGTGTATATCGTCAAACCGATCCCGGAGATGCCTTTCAGCGTCTACAAGGGCTTGAATCTGAATCAGCGTCTGTTCCGGCAAAACACAGACATTTCCTTGCCGTTGCAGGTCTATGAGAAGCGCAACCGCATCGCCATCGCAACCATCGAAGCCGCCGCCAGCCGCTGCAACGCGACGGTGATCGACCCGACGCCGTACCTGTGCCCCGACGGCAATTGCATGGGCTCCATGGACGGCGTGCCGCTGTACTTTGACGACAACCATCTGGTGGATGCCGGCAATCAGCAGCTCAAAGGCCTGTTCAAGGATCTGATCAAACCGATTTGAGCTGGCGCCGGGCTTTCAGGCCCCAGCCCTGTTGCATCCCGGCGGCGGCCAGCAGAATTGCTGCCACCCCGATCCATTGCAGGATCTGCAGGCGATGGCCGAAGGCGAACCAGTCGACGAAAATCGCCGCAATCGGGTAGATGAAGGACAGCGCACCGGTCAGGGCAGTCGGCAGTTTCTGGATCGCGCCGTACAGCAGCACGTACATCAGGCCGGTGTGGACGATGCCCAGCGTCACCAGACTGGCCCAGGCTCCGTTGGTTTGCGGCAGGCCGTTGAAGTGCGCGAACGGCGCGAGCAACAGCACTCCGGTGCAGACCTGGATCAGCGCGATCAGATGCGGCGGCGTGCCGGTCAGGCGCTTGATGATCAGCGCCGCCATCGCGTAGAGCAACGCCGCCCCCAACGCCAGCGCAATCCCCAGCAGATATTCGCTACCGCCCTCGCCCTGCCCGCCATGGGCACTGACGATCGCCAGCATGCCGAGAAAGGAAATCGCCAGCCAGAACAGCTTTTGCAAGGTGATTTTCTCGCCGAGAAACAGCGCCGCCAAACCGACCAGCATGAACGGCTGCACGTTGTAGATCGCTGTGCCGATGGCAATCGAGGCGCGGGAATACGAGCCGAACAACAACACCCAGTTGCCGACAATCGCCACCCCACTGAGCACCGCGAGCAGGAACGTGGTGCGGGTCAGAATGCCCGGACGCAAGAAGCCGAACGCCGCGCATATCAGCAGCAAGGTGCCGGCGCCGAACACGCAACGCCAGAACACCACATCCAGCACCGGTTGCCCGGACACCAGCACGAACCAGCCGATGGTCCCGGAAATCAGCATGGCGGCGGTCATTTCCAATGAACCACGGCGTATTGTGTTGTCCATCATCGATCTCCCTAAGCGTTTGACGAAAGCGTGGCAAAAGTATGCCAAGCCGACCACGAGCGCCTCCAGCGCAAAAAGCAGGCTAAACTCGATTTCTGCCTTTTTTATCGTGGGTAGTTTCCCTCAAATGCCTAATACCGGAGTTGCCCCATGACCGACGATATCGACCAGATCCTCATCAGCGCCTTGATGGACGACTCGCGTCGCTCGCTCAAGGCATTGGCGCAAATCAGCGGCCTGTCCTCACCCAGCGTGGCCGAACGCCTGCGCCGCCTGGAGGAGCGCGGCGTGCTCAAGGGCTATACCGTCGAGATCGACCCCAAATGCTTCGGCTATCAGCTCCAGGCGATCGTCCGGGTGCGACCACTGCCGGGGCAATTGCAGGAGGTGGAGCGGCAAATCATGTCGATCCCGGAATTCACCGAGTGCGACAAGGTCACCGGGGAAGACTGCTTCATCGCCCGATTGCATGTGCGTTCGATGGAACAACTGGACACCCTGCTCGACCGCCTCAATACGCTGGCCGAAACCAACACCGCGATCGTCAAGAAAACCCCGGTCAAACGCCGGTTACCGCCGATGGCGTGAGTGCTTTTTGCGCCTGCTCGGCGTAGATTGAGGTTTTTCCGGCGAAAGGATTGGGCGGTAATGAGAATTCAGGCAGTGATGCTGACGCTGTTGATGCTCGGCGGGTGCGGGACGGTGCAGACCGTCGTGCTCAGCGACAAAGCTTCTGTGGACCAGCTGAAGACCAAGAAGAGCTACTGCGGCGCTGTTCCGCGCATTTACAGCGGTGCAACCTACGACTTCTGCATGCTGCACGCCGAAAAGCCGGATGACGTCGACGCGTTCAATTACAACAACGCCTCCCTTGGCCTGGTGGTCGATGCAGCAGTCTCAGGTGTGCTGGACACATTCTTGCTGCCCTACACGATTTACAAGCAACAGGCCGATGGCAGCATCGTGATCAACTGATTGAAAACCTCCAGACGCCGAGACGTCTGGAGGCTGCTGCACTTTACTCGAGCAATTGCTGCAAGCTTGGGTCACGCATGACCTTTTGCTGAGGCTGCGAATTGTCGTCGCCTGTCTTGAGCATTTTCAACTTGAGGTTCTGAACCTTGGCGCAGGCGTTCTTGCCATCGGCGTAGATCCCGCTCATGTCACATTTCCATTCGAAATAATTAACCAGACCGCCTGACAGTTGCAGACTGTAGTCCGTGCTCTTGGTCCCTGGCGTGAACGGATGACCCGCCGGAATATTCTGGAACCACTTCATCCATTCCGCAGAACCCGGGCTCGGTATTTTGTCCTTGGGCTGGAAGGTGGGATTCATGATCGCCACCTGTGGCGACTCACCCGTGGCGTGGCAGCTCAGGCAGGAACTGTTGGGGTTGTCTACAGGCCCGTTGAGGCGACCGTTCCAGCCCAGGTGGGTGGGCGGCAGTTCTTTGGTGTTGGCGTTGATTGCCGTCTGCTGCAATGCCGGGTTGATTCTGGTTTCAGTCGGCGTCGGATTGGTGAAGTCATTGCCGGTTTCTTTCGGATCGTTACCCCACATGATCCCGACCGGGACGAGATTGTCCCAACCGGGTTTGCCGGTTTTAGCCCCGTTGTACTGGAAGGTGCCGAAAATCCAGCCTGTGTCGCTCATACGGGTATCACGCACGGCGATGTCCATCTGAATGAGCGCAACATCTTTGATCTTGCGATTTGCGGACGTGAAAGTTTCAGTGATATAGCCTTGCCACAACACCGGGTTGACGAGGAACGGTACGGTGGTGCGATCAATATCGGCAAACAATGCCTTGCAGACTACGGTGCCATTGGCAAAGCTTTTGGGTTGCGAAGTGAAGCCAGGATCCGGGTTGTTCGGATCTTTCCAGACCTCGCCAATGGTGTAGGCGCCAATGTCGTTGTAAATGCCCACGGCGTAGGTCTGGCCGCTGGCGATCTGCGTCTGTGCCAGTTGTTTGACCGGAATTTGCGCTTCCTTGGTCAGACCATGAATACCTTCACGCCCCAGCGGGCCATAGTGCTGCCAAGGCATGTGGTACCACTGGCGCAGCTTGTTCTTCTGTACATTCCAATCGACCTCGACATTGCCTTCCAGGCAATAGTGCTTCACCTCCTCCATGTAGGCACGCCAGGTTTCAAAGTTGTTGTCGGGTTTGGCCGGGAGTTTTTTGAAAAAATCCGGCAGCGCTCCTTGGGGAGCTTGGGTCGGGTAACTCTGGCTAAGTTCGAACAACGGGCCTGAATATTGGCTGGCGGGTGGCTGATAGCCAAAATCGGGGTAGACACCGGCAAGAGTCGAGGCACTGAACAGTGCTGTCGTGATAGCCAATACGGCACGCTTTCCTTGGGGCTGGTTCATCGATGATCTCCTTGATTGGGACAACGCCTGCAGCGACCCATGAATCGAGTCCGACCACCAGGGCCTCCATTATTTTTTTGATAATCAGGGACTCGGCTTGCGGGCCGAGAGCAACTCACGGTTGAATCTGGGTAGGCTGGTTTGGAGGACCTCCTGTTTTCCGGATGAACGAATACGACAACCCGGGCGACGCTCCGGGCTTGAACAGAAGAAGAAACATGGGATGCGGGGGCTGTAGAAGGTGTTACTGCATGCCGACTCCTGTCGACCGCCTGCCGTTCTTCCTTGTCTTAGGTGTAGGCCAATTCCATAAAGGCGCCATGATTTCTTGAAAAAATGTCGGCGAAAGGCCACTACGCTTTCGCACGGGCAACAAAAAACCCGCCGAAGCGGGTTTTTTGTTGATTCACAAACAGCGATCAGTCGTCGCGGCTCATGATGCCGAAGATCTGCAACAAGCTGATGAACAGGTTGTAGATCGATACATACAGGCTGATGGTTGCCATGATGTAGTTGCGCTCGCCACCGTGGATGATCGCGCTGGTCTGGAACAGAATGCACACCGACGAGAACAGCACGAAACCGGCGCTGATCGCCAGTTGCAGGCCGCTGATCTGGAAGAACATGCTCGCCAGCGTTGCACCCAGCAACACGAAGAAACCGGCGGTGATGAAACCACCGAGGAAGCTCATGTCCTTGCGGGTGATCAGCACGTAGGCCGAGAGACCACCGAACACCAGCGCGGTCATCGCGAATGCCGAACTGACCACTTCAGCGCCGCCCTGCATGCCCAGGTAACGGTTGAGGATCGGGCCGAGCAGGAAACCCATGAAACCGGTCAGCGCAAAGGCGGACACCAGGCCCCACGCAGAATCACGGAGTTTGTTGGTGAGGAAGAACAGCCCGTAGAAACCGATCAGCACCACGAAAATGTTCGGATAGCCGACGCGCATCTGCTGGGCCACGAAAGCCATCACACCGCTGAATGCGAGGGTGAGCGCCAGTAGACCGTAAGTGTTGCGCAGGACGCGGCTAACCTCTAGCTGCTCAGCCTGCACGCTGTTGTGAACTGCGTAATCCTGTTCGCGCATGGCGACACTCCTGTTGGTTTGAAACGTTCAGTGGCAAAGATCATAACAGACGCTCTGTAACAAGCCATGCACAGAGTTTGACAGTGTGTTTCATTCAGGTATTATGGCGCCCGCAACGCAAACGGAGGTGTGGCCGAGTGGTTTAAGGCAACGGTCTTGAAAACCGTCGACTGTAACAGGTCCATGAGTTCGAATCCCATCGCCTCCGCCATATTTGATACGACAAAGCCCTGATTATTCAGGGCTTTGTCGTTTCTGGGGGTTGAGGAAATCAATCGGCCGTCTCGTTTGGCACGGAAGCGTTCTCTGGGAGGCGTAAATGCCCTCCCGCCAAGCTTAACCAGCAAATAAAGGTCTGCCGAATCAAGCGGCATACGGAAAAACACGGATGACTTCTTTCAGAAATGCTGGTTTCTGGGGCAAAGTTTGGGCTTGTGCCTGGGTAATGTTCCTGCTGCTGAGTTCCGGCGATTCCGGCGCTAACTGGATGGATACAAGCTCATCCGGCCGCAAGCGCGTCTTCAGTCCTGGCTTTCTCGTGCTGTGCGTTTTTGTAGCTGTGATTGAGTTGATACTGCTCAACCACTTCTACGGTGCGCAAATGAACTGAAGACGAGATAGAGCATTCTTTCCACGCGGCTCGGCGTCATCACGCGGTGTTGCCTTCCTGATGCGGCAGATTTATCAGGCTTCAGTTCTTCCTGTTTTCACAGCAGCGTGAAAAACTGCGCGTTCTTTGTCACCCACTTTTTGCCTGCATTGATGGAACGGCCGATGGACATCATGGATACCCAGCAAGAAAACACCCTCGAAAAGTCACTCAGACTGGCGGCGGATGAACCCGCCCACCGACCTGATTTTTTCAAGACGCTGCTGAATTCGGAAATCTACGTCCTAGGCACCGCCGGCACTGGCGAAGGGCAAGTCAATCTTGAGGCAGGCAGCAACATCAGCATTGCGCACTGGCAAAAGCCCGACGGCTCCGCTGTCATCCCGTTTTTCACTTCGTTGCATACACTACGAAGATCCATAAACAGCGAGGAGTCCTATATAGAGATCCCGGCCAGATCGCTGTTTGAAATCACGCTGGGCACTCCTCTTTTCCTCAATCCGAAGTCTCCCTACGGGAAAGAGTTTTTCCCCGAGGAAGTGCGCTACCTGCTCTCCGATGAGATCGGCCAGGGACCGGTGCAGCGCACGGTCGAAAAGGACACTCAGGTACTGCTCGGACAGCCGTCGCAATATCCCTCGAAGATGGTCAATTCGCTCAAGCAACTACTCGCCAGACATCGCAATGTGAAGCGCGCGTTTCTGGCATTGATGCATGACGCTTCGTCTGACCAAAAGCCTCATCTGATCATCGGGATCGAAGCGGACGGCGATTTTGAACAGGTCATGCGCGAAGCGGGCAGCGTTGCCGCGGACTTGGCTCCGGATGGCGAACCCGTTGACCTGTACCGCGTTCATGACGCAGATTCAGGCCTTAGTGATTACTTGCTCAAGCAAACCACGCCCTTCTATGAACGGAAGTCGGCAGGCTGGCTGCGTTCATTGTTTGGTTTTGACAAAGCATGAAGGAAGTCCAATTGCACGACTCCAAATATCTGGAAGACCTCCGCTCCCGCTTCAACGCTGGAGAGGAGCTGAACTATGTCTTTTTCTGGGGACACCAGCGAAGCAGGCACGGAGTCAGCGCTTCGTGCTTCAGCCAGTGGTTCGAAGCCGAATTTGTTGTCGACGGGCAACGCTACGCGACTGCCGAACATTTCATGATGGCAGAGAAAGCAGCCTTGTTCGGCGATCAGGACATTCGCGCTCAAGTGCTACGGGCGCCTACGCCCAACGCGGCCAAGGCGCTTGGCCGCAACGTGCGTGGATTCAACGAACACGATTGGTTGCAACAACGGTATGCAATTGTCGTCCGAGCCAACCAGGCCAAGTTCTCGCAAAACCCGGAGTTGAACGCATTCCTCAAGAATACCGGTTCTCGCATCATCGTTGAGGCCAGCCCGGTTGACAGCATCTGGGGCATCGGACTCGCCCAGGATCACGTAAACGCGAATAACCCCAACCTGTGGCAAGGCCTGAATCTGCTGGGGTTCGCGCTGATGCAGGTCCGCGATGAAACATGATTCGCCCACGTCGCGGTGGCGAACACCGCGACGGGCGTACCGCACAGAAGCCGGGCAACTTACGCGACCGCCCTCTCATGCTCGCTTTTCCTTCGGGACGCTCTAACAATGAATGGGGGCGGACGCAGTTCCTGACGCGAAGAGTGCACCCTTTAACCAAACAGCAGAGCCACATCACATGCATTTCGTCCGCCACGGAGAGTACCTTGCCGCTTCACGTATTACTGGGCCTCGGCATAATCTCCTGCAACTGCGCCTAGGAGTTGGTGAGCAGCATGAGCCGATCTGTGAGTGTCTCCCGCCGCAGGGGGCATGTAATCACGAACCATTAGTTGAGGCTGTTATCGTTGCAAGCGTACTCGAAGGAACATCGGAGGCGAATCGACGCTTTGGCACCTCACATGTCGTTACCCACATCCGGTACGCCCGAAATGACACCAAGCCTGAAGTAGTCTATGGCCTCTTGGCTCTCAAAATACTTGAGCAGTTGCATGTCGGCGGCACATTCGTTGAGGGCAGCAATACTACTTAGTCCTTACCTCAAGCAGACTTCTGGGCAGGTAGTTAAGAGGACTAGTACAGCGCGGCCCTAGAGTGGAGTTGCATTGAGTCGTCCCCAATTTCAGAGAGCCTCTCGGGCCTCAAGAATGTCTATCAAGATACTGTGAGAATGTCAGCTTGTGGCCGATTGCTGCCGTTCGCGACCGTCGGCTTTCGGCCAAAAGCAGCCCTTAGGGAGAGGCGGACCTCCAACGCAGGCACCGCCTGCCATCGGATCACGTTCGCTTGAGTTGAAACGCAATCTTAATCGCGGCTCCAGCTTGCCCAGCGAGCAAAGCTATTTGCGCGGGGATGAGAACCTCGCCCCAAGACAAATTCGTCGCGACGGACACTATCAAATGCAGCTCGTAATGGCGCCCGTTTAACTCGGTTTTGACCCAAGCAAGAGTGCTACCTAGAGTGCCAACTGTTACTGGGATAGAGATAAACCTGCTTTGGTCCGTCGGTCGCACACCGACGCGACGACATTCAAAGTGAACAGCCATCCGTTCATAGGTTTGAGCGTCAATGCCATGCACGACGACGAAATAGTCTAAGCAATCATCCTGGTTCACTGTAGTAATCATAAATTTACAGTCCATTGCAGAGACCAATCTGCTGTTGAGATCTAAGCAGCTAAAGTTTTCTTGGGGCCGGTTTCTGCCATTATCCATTATTGACCGACTGCGTTGGATCCGTAAGCAGCCGACCGCGAACGACTGCTTCTTGCCGGAAGCGGCCGGCCGTGAGCGGCAGTTTCCGGCAAGAAACAACCATGTAGAATCGTCGATTCGCAGCCATGTCATGGTCAGAAATCGAAAATAACCTGTGGAAAAAAAACATGGATTTGGTTCAGATCGCACCTGCGGCATACCACATAACGGACGACTACTGGCATCTTCTCAAAGCGGAGGACGGCGCAGTTTATATTCTCGTCGAATGTGAAGCGTCTTTCGTAAGTTACGAATGTCTGATCAAGCTGAACGCCGAGGAGTTGCGTGACTACCACGGCCTGGGCTGGTTATCCATTCAGTGCCTCGCTAATCGAATCAATTACTTCGTCGGTGATTACAACGAAAGAAAAATCACAGGACCATTGCTTGAAGCAGCCATTCAGGCATCGAAGCTCTAGTCATTTCATGGCGCTCGGTTAATGTCAGTCCGCACGCATGTAGACAACCACCATGTTGGAAACGGTTATCAATGAGCGGCTGCTTCTGGCCGTTTTCTGCCCTCCACGAACCCCACAGATCGGCCATTAGCCGCCACTCACAAGCAAACTCGCTTTTTTGTAGCAATCAAACCAATAGCGATCTCCTTCAACAGTGCGGCCATGGCCTGGGACGCCTTCGCCGCCTGCCTCAGTTATACCCTCCTGTCCACTGGAACCAACTGGCGATTCAAGGATGCTGATGTCCCGATTACCGGACGACTGCGTGTCAACTCGCCTGAGGCGATACGTGAGTATCGTCAATGCAGGGTTGGGCATCGCGCAGGGGTCGGGGGCGAGCGAAGAAGAAATCAGTCAGCGGCTGCATCCTTCACGTCGATTTGCGTAATACCCACCAGACTGGCCTGCTCCAGTATCTCTTCAGCAGTCGAGTCAGCTGTTGGCATGATCAGACTGTTCTCAGCATCCCCAAAATGCAGTTCCAGCAGATGCATGGCAGCGTCGTGAACGGAGAGCTTCGACTGCTGCAACGCGAGTTGATGCGTACGGGACTCGCCGTTGAACAGATACTCGATGGTGTAGTTGCGCATTGATAACCTCAAAATCAGAGTGGCAGATAACTACCCTGACTTACCGGTCAATCGTTAGTTCAAGCGGATAAATGTTCTGCTGCTCAACTGCGAGAAAGCGTTTTCAGCCGCTCGACCAAAGCCGCTTCAAAAATGACGTACAGCTTTTCAGCATCGCCGGCACGCAGAACCTCGCTGGTTTCCAGCCCAAGCACGAAGCCATCCGCACGAGCCCCCGCCTTCACGGCGATGATCATCGAGTCTGCCCGGACAATCTGCGCCAGGAGCCGATCAGCTTCACGTTGCATCTTTTCGCTCAACACTACGCCTTCCACTTTCCTCACCTTTCATTCAATGCGACATCCAACATTTATGAGATCAAGGCTACGCCGCCGATAACGGCGCCTCAAGCCGCACGCCAATGACGCTTCGCTATTGCAGCCATCAGGAACCTTTGATGTGAACGAATCCATTTTGTTTAGTATCAAAATGGGCAGTTTCAAAAGCGTTTAGCAGTCGCCAACTTAAAAAATCATGACCGGAGAACAATGCATGCCCCTCAGTGACACCATTGACAGAGCGTTGCTAAGCGCAGAGGAACGTTCCTCTATCGCTGAAATTGAAGCTACGACCAATATTCTGCAGCTCGTTACACGCATGACCGGAACGCGCTTCGCGGCGATCGCAAAATTCACCGACACGGACTGGATCGTCTGTTCCGCCTACGATCCGATCGAGCTTGGGATCAACTCCGGCGACACGCTGGAATTGGAAACCACGCTGTGCAGTGAGTTTCGCAGAGACCCTCAGGTGCTTTTCGTGCCGCAGATAAGTCGCGACGGCAGGTTTTCCACACGTCCCGTGGTGAAGCAATATTTGATTGAAAGCTACGCAGGCGCGCCCATTTTCCTGCCCGACGGACAACTTTGGGGCGCGCTGTGTGCGTTGGATTCCAGGGCGGTGATTTTCGATGACCCGGATCTGGCAGACACGTTAGGCCTGTTCGCGAGACTGATCGGCTGTATCTTTTACGCGAATCTGACGGAGGCCGGCAGCGGCTACAGCAAGAACGTTTCAAGCGTTATCGGATAAACAAGAAACAGCCCTGAATATTCAGGGCTGTTTCATTTGTGGCCTGTGAGAATTTTGCTCCACCCTGCTACAAGGTGTAGGAAACGCCGACCTGCACGGTTCGCGGCGCCCCCGGGTAGGCATAGACGTTGCCGAATGCGCCCTCTTCATAATCTCGGTCAAAGAGGTTTTTCACGTCGAGATTAAGCCGCACCTTGTCATTGATCTTGTAGAAGCTGAGCAAGTCGACAACGGTATAGCTGCCCATCGAAAACGCGGTGTTGGCAGTTTGACCAGCGCGCTCGTCGACGTACTTGAGGCCAGTGCCCAGGCCCAGTCCCTTGAAGGTGCCGTCCTGGAACTCATACATGTTCAGCAGGCTGAAGCTGTTCTTCGGGATATTCATCAGCCGCGTGCCAGAGCGCAGCACATTGTCCTTGGTCACTTCGGCATCGACATAGGCGTAGCCACCCATCACCCGCCATTCGGGCGTCAGGTTGCCGGCCACGTTGACGTCGAATCCACGGCTGCGCACCTCGCCGGCCGCAACGCTGAAGGTCGAGTCAACCGGGTCGGTGGTCAGCACGTTACGTTTTTCGATCTGATAGATCGCCGCGTCGACGCTCAACTGCTGATCCAGCGCTTCCCACTTGAGTCCCATTTCATAGGACTTGCCCTTCTCTGGCTCGAACCCTCCGCCCTGGCGACTGGCGCCGGTGTTCGGCTTGAAAGAGCGCGCCGTGTCGGCATAGATCGCCAATGTCTCGGTCAGGTCATAGGTCACGCCGATGCGCGGAGTCACCGCGTTGTCACTGGCCTGCCAGCTCTTGCCACCGGGCACGTAAGTTTCGTAGTCATGTTCGAAGCGCTCGAAACGCGCCCCGGCCAGCACCTTCAGCTTATCGGTCAATGCCACCTGGTCCTGCACGAACGCGGCATACGTCTTGAGGTTTTCCTTGTCGTGCGTCGGCGTGCGGGTGAGTGCCGGGCGCGGCTGGCCGTACACTGGATCGAAGATGTCGATCGGGTACGCACCGACAGCGCCGCTGGAGCGTTGAATGATCGACTTGTAGTCGTAATCCTCGTACTCGATGCCGGTGAGCAATGTGTGCTGCAAACCCGCGGTATCGAAATGCCCGGTCAGATTGAGCTGGGTATCCTTGTCGGTCCACTCCAGCTTGCGATAGTTGAAATTGCGCCCAAGGGTGCGGCCGTCATCGGCAATGCCATTGGCCTCGATTGCGTTGCCCTTGAGCGAACCGTCGAGCCACTGGAAACCGCCGCCCAGGGTCCAGTCGTCATTGAGCATATGCTCGAAACGCATTTGCGCCATGTTGTTGTCGTTATGCAGCTTGCCAGCGTCTTTTTCGCCGAAAAAACTGTCGCGCGAAGCGGTTCCCGTCTGTTTTGCGTAACGGGTAAGGCCGCGATCCAGAGGCGCGTTGTTGCGCATGAAATCGCCTTCGAAAATCAGCTTGGTCGCGTCGCTTGCCTGCCAGGTGAGCACCGGCGCGATGCCGTAGCGCTCTGTTTCGACGTGATCGCGGAAGGTGTCGCCGCCCTCGCCCACGACGTTCAAGCGATAGGCCAGACGCCCTTCTTCGTCGAGCGGGCCGGAAGCGTCCAGCGTGCCGCGTTTCATGCCCTGATCGTTGAGTTGGCTGCCCAGGGTGACGCTGCTTTCAGGCAACGGCTGCTTGGACACCACGTTGAAGGTGCCGCCAGGATCACCTCGACCGTAGAGCATGGTGGCCGGGCCGCGCAGCACTTCGAGGCGTTCGATTGTGTTGGCATCCGGCATGTTCGGATAGCCGCGGTTGATCGGGAAACCGTTGCGATAGAACTCGCCGGTGGTGAAGCCACGCACGGTAAACGTGGTCAGGCCCTGACCACCAAAGTTGTTCGCCCGCCCCACGCCGCCGGCGTAGTCCAGCGCATCCTGCAAACGGGTGGCGCCCAGATCTTCGACCGCATCCTTCGAGACCACACTGATCGATTGCGCAGTTTCGTGGATCGAGGTGTCGGTGCGCGTGGCGCTGGCCGAGCGCGTCGCGCGATAACCCTGCACCGGGCCGTCCGCCCTTTCGTAATTCGCCGTACCGATGACATCGGTTGCGTCCAGCTCCAGCGTTGAGGGAGATGCCCCCGTTTGATCAGCCCATGAGGCAGGCGACAATGCTTGCAGCACACAAATGGAAAGCAGGGTTCGACGCATGGAGAAGGAAACCTTTACGAATAGGCCAATGCAGGGGGTGAATCCGCCAAAAAACTCCCGCGCATGCTATACAAAATTATTCGCAATTAATACATATTCCCATTAACGGCGTTATCCCTGGTAAGGGAGACACCGTCGCTCTGCACCCTGCCCCGCGAATGTTTATGTTCCGCCCGAAAGCCCCTCGGTGGCCTGGACGAACCTCGCCCCGGCCTTGCGCACCAACTGGCGCCATTCAGTTGCTGTAATCAGCCTTTGCTGTTCCATGCTATCGGCCATTTTCAGCAACTCGTCGTATTGATCCTCGGCGTCCATACGGATCGCTGGCTCTTCCAGTAATTTTCGCCAGGCGGCCAACGCCTGCTCTTTCCCATCGTCGCTCATGGTCATTACCCCGGGTGACTTGTAAGTCGGTAGAGGGCTGCGGTTCTGGAGTGTTCAGCGGCGGCGACTGATGGCGCGACGGATGGTTTTCGTTGCGGCCTCGATAAATGAAGCGGCCAGTCGGACTCGACGACGCCCGGGCACACCACCGTGACGCGGATCTTGTCCGTTTCCTGGCACAAATCATCCGAGATCGCGCGGGCTGCGAGCTCGGCGAAGGGCTGGATGGGGCGAGTGCCTGCCATCGAGTGGGCTACGAAAGCCCGTCGCAATTCAGTCGCCAGTTTGGGTGTCTGCCATCAAAAGACACCCAGCGGGTTCCCGCCCGGCATGAAAGTCAGCCTGACGGCGATCTATCGGATTAACGCCCACCGATCACTTCACAAACCGGTTACGCCCCAGCGTCTTGGCGTTATACAGCGCCTGATCGGCGACCTCGATCAACCCTTGCAAGGATTGCAGTTGCGCCCCCGAGGCCGTAGCGATGCCGATACTCACACTCAGCCGGCCGAATGGGCTGGACGGGTGTGCGATGTTCGCTTGCTCCAAGCGTTCGAGGATCAACTGCGCGACCACTGCAGCACCGTCACTGTCGGTGGCCGGCATGATCACGCTCAGCTCCTCGCCGCCGTAACGCGCTACCAGATCCGACGGGCGCCGCACACAACCTTCGAGGATTGTGCCGACCTTCTGCAGGCAGGCATCGCCGGCGACATGCCCGAACGAGTCGTTGAACAGCTTGAAGTAATCGATATCGATCATCAGCAACGCCAGCGTCGTGCCGTCACGTTGTGCGCGCCGGGCTTCCATGGCGAGGCTCTCATCGAAGCAGCGCCGGTTGGCCAGGCCGGTCAGGGCGTCCTTCATCGCCAGTAACTCAAGCTGACGATTGGAGGAAAGCAACTGCTGCTGCGTCCCGCGCAATTGGTCTTCTGCCCTGGTACGCCTGCGAATATCGAGAATCAGAAACCAGCCGATGAGCCCGGTAAGCCCCAGCAGCCCCGTGACCACCACTGCCGACAGCCAGGCTTCCATGCGCCACGCAGCAAGGGCTTCGCGTTTGCCGAGGGCGACGGTGGTGATCAGCGGCAGCCGGTCACTCTTGCGGAAAGCGTAGAGCCGCTCTACGCCATCGAGGCTGGAGGTAAACGACGCGGTACCGACGGATCGATCGACCAGATACTTCGCATAGATGGGCGACTTGGAAAAGTTGCGCCCCATGTCCTGCTCACGGAAGGGATAGCGCACCAGCAACGTGCCGTCGGTGTAGGACAAGCCGATGGCCCCCTCCTGCCCGACGTCGATCTTGCCGAACAGGCGCAGGAAGTTTTCGATTCCCAGGGTCACCGCCACCACACCGGCAAACTCGCCGTGCGCGTCATTGAAACGGCGACTGACGGTGATCACCCACTCCTGATTGGAGCGGCTCTGGATCGGCGGACCGATAAAGGTCTCGCGGCTCGGGTCGTCACGATGATGGGTGAAGTAGACGCGATCACTGCTGTTGGCCCCGGCCGGGATCGGTCGGTTGGACGACATCAGCCAACGGCCCTGGTTGTCGTAGATGGTGATGCCGCTGAGCTGCGGCATCAGCGGTTCCTGACGATTGACCAGTGCGCTCAGACGCTGGATCTGCGCGGGGCCACTGCCTTCGGTTTCCAGACGTTCGACGATCCCGAGCAGCAGCAACGAACTCTGGCGAACGATCCCTTCGGAATAAGTCGCCAGCGCCTGGGTCAGGTTCAAGCCATGAACGTTGACTTCCTCCAGTGCGCGCTCTCGAGAGGCCAATACTTTCCACACCGTCAGTGACCCGAGGGAACAACCGATCACCAACAACAAAAGCACAACCAGGCGGGTATCACGCTTCACATTACTACCTTTGGGAAAGTCCGGTTTCCGTTCCTGCGGCGGGTCGACCGACTCGATGACTGCAGCCGCGTGTCCTTGTCGCGCGCAAGGATACAAGCAGCACTGGCTTGCTGCAGCAACAGATTATGTCGCGCAAAAAAGACATACTTCCGATTTGCGCTGCGTCGTCCGGAAAAAGCGTGCTAAAGACTTCAGGACAGGCTTTGCGCTTGGCGAAACAGCGACAAGAATGCCAGACCAAACCATCGCCAGGCTTTCAGAATCCGCTTGGCGCCCACCGTCAGAAGCCAACTTTCTGACGCCTGTTTCACGACCCTTTCGTGATGTGTTGCCAAGCATAAAATTTTGGCACTTTTGCACAACAAGTTGACATCCAAAAGCATGCCACGGGCCACCGATATCATTAGAGTATGCGCCCTTAAAAAGGAAAGGACTCTTGATGACTCAGTCACTCTCACGGCGCGTTGTGGCGATTACCGGCGCCCTGGGGAATCTCGGCGAGACCCTGGCGGACATGGCCGCAGCCCAGGGCGCGGATCTGGTGCTGATCGATCAGGCGACGATGGCGATGCCCAGTTCCCACAATCGACTGGTCCTGTCCGGCATCGATCTGACCTCCCTTGCCGATTGCCAGGCAGTCGCCCACCAGATCAATCGCTATTTCGGACGCCTCGACGCCCTGGTCAACGGCGCCGGAGGCTATGCGTGGGAGCCGTTGCTGGGCAGTGCGATAGAGGCTTGGGATCGGCTCTACTCGCTGAACCTTCGAACCGCATTGAACGCCAGCAAAGCCTTGCTGCCATTGCTGCTGCAATCCTCGGCGGGACGCATCGTCAATATCGGATCGAGCATGGCGGCGAAGGCCGGGCTGGGCATGGGCGCTTACGCCGCGTCGAAATCCAGCGTTTTGCGCCTGACCGAAAGCCTCGCCGAAGAGCTCAAGGACATGAGCATCACGGTCAATGCCGTGTTACCGAGCGTGCTCGACACCCCGCAAAACCGTGAAGCCATGCCCGACGCCGAGCACCAGCGCTGGGTGACGCCCGCACAACTGGCGGCGGTCATTCTGTTTCTGATCTCGGAACAAGCGTCGGCCGTCACCGGAACCGGCATTCCGGTGATCGGGCGCATGTAGGGTCTATCGACGCCGCGCGCCTTGGCGACGTCGCTTTCTTCACCTTTCGGAAAAGCAAGATCACCGGATTACCGGACTTCCCCTCCCCCCATGCGACCCGCCACTTCCAGCGCTGCCTTCGTGAACCACGTCCTTGATGTCGCCGAACAATACGGCTGCGATGGCGACTGGCTGTTGCAGCAGACCGGACTCTCACGCGAGCAGTTGTCCGACTCGATCGTGCGCATTCCCATGCGCCAACTGCGTGCCTTGCTGGAACTGGCGGCGCTCAGCAGCAACCTGCCGCATTTCGGCCTGCTGGTCGGCGCCGCCGTACGCCCGGGCACCTACGGCGTGCTGGGTTATGTGCTGATGACCAGCGCGACACTGGGCGAGTCGCTGAACATGATTCTGCGTTTCGGCAAGATCGTTTACGACAGTCCGTCCAGCCAGACCCGAATCGTCATCGGCGACGGCCGCGTGACTCTCGAAGATCAACGTATCAGTGAACTGGAGCCCTATTGCGCCCTGCATCAGGAAGCGCTGATGGTCGGCTGGGCAGCGTTCGGCCGCTGGTTGATCGCAAGTAATCAGCCGATGCTGGAAGTCCGGATGATGCATTCGGCGGTGGGCGAACCGGCGCTGTATGAACACTTCTTTGGCTGTCCGGTGCAGTTCGAGGCCGGTTGCAATGCACTGGTGTTTGCCGAGTCGACGCTCTCGACGCGGATCCAGGGCGCCGACCCGCGCATGCATCGCAGCATGCTGCTGGAGGCGGACTGGCAGTTGTGCCTGTCGTATCCGGCGTTTTCGGTCACAGATCGATTGCGCGCGCTGCTCACCGAGCAATTGCCGACCGGTGATTTCAGCCTGAAAAGCCTGGCCCGACAATTGGCGATTTCGCCGCGCACCTTGCAGCGCAAACTGGCCGCCGAAGGGGAAAACTTCAATCAGGTGCTGGAAACCATGCGCATGGAACTGGCCGACCATTACCTGCGCCGCACCGAGACCAGCATCATGAACATCGCCCTGATGCTGGGTTACTCGCAGGCCAGTTCTTTCAGCCATTCCTTCCGTCAGGCCCGCGGGATTTCGCCGGTGGATTACCGCAAGTTGCTGCGCGCCCGATGATGCGGGACTGGCCTATAGCTTGATTGGCCTGCGCTAAGCCAGTGGCTCTGACACCACCCAATTAAACCTGTGGGAGCGGGCTTGCTCGCGAAGGGGCCGCGTCAGCCAATTCATATGCTGACTGACACACCGCCTTGGGGCCCCACACCCCCAGCCCCC
>NZ_JASCPO010000007.1:0-68331 GCF_029960145.1 Pseudomonas sp. PS01299
TGATCCCGTTGCTTAAACACATCACCCTGTGGGAGCGGGCTTGCTCGCGAAAGCGGTCTTTCAGTAAACAATGATGTCGACTGATCTGACGCCTTCGCGAGCAAGCCCGCTCCCACAGGGGGGTGTAGTGATTTCAAATGAGCCGTTAGAGATCTAGCACCAACAACTGCTCACTCTGCGCCGGCACCGCGCAACAAATCAGCACCTGCCCCGCTTCCGGCAGGTCTGCCGGGGGCTGTGGATAATTCACCGCGCCACTGACCAGACGTGTCTTGCAGGTGCCGCACGAACCTCCACGGCAACTGAACTCGGGGCGCAGGCCACGGCTTTCTGCGAGCTCCAGCAGACTGCCGCCGTCCGGCTGCCAGCGCGCCTCTTTGGCCGAACGCTCAAACATCACCGGCACAGACGTGATGGCCGCCGGTGGTTGCTCGATGACCGCCGCATCCGGGTCCGGCTGGCGCTTGAGCGTCGACGGGCCGAAGGTCTCGGCATGGATCCGCGCGTCGCGAATGTCCAGCTCGCGCAGACTGTCGTAGACACTTTGGGTAAAAGCGCCGGGCCCACAGACAGCAAAATCGATCTGGTCGTAATCTTCGACCTCCAGCAGATCACGCAGCAGTGCCCGATCAATGCGCCCATGGCGGTCGAAATCTTCGCCTTCATGCACGTCGGCCTCCGGCTGACTGAGCAGGCGAATCACCCGTACCGCATCGCCAGCACTTTCCAGCACGCGATCGAGTTCCTCGCGAAACGGCTGATCGGCCAGGCTGCGCGAACTCTGCAGCAACCACGTCGGCCGAATCCGCCGGGTGCGCAGACCTTGGTACACCACCTCACGCAGCATCGACAGCAACGGCGTGATGCCAACCCCCGCCGCCAGCAGCACCAGCGGCCGGTGTTCCAGTGGCGCCACCGTGAAGTGCCCCTGTGGCGCCCGTGCCTCAAGAACATCGCCGACCCGGATCTGCTGGTGCAAATGGCCTGAAACCAGGCCCTCGCGTTTCACACTGATGCGCAGGAAATCATCCGATGGCGCACTCGACAGGCTATAAGTGCGAATATGCGTTTCACCATCCAGAGTGAAGCGCAACGGCAGATGCTGGCCAGCCTGAAACACCGGCATCCCTGCGCCATCGTCCGGTTGCAGATAAATCGAGCGGATGTGCTGGCTCTCCCTTTCGATGCGGGTCACCCGCAGCGGCCGCCAGCGGTCACCCAGCGCTTTGGCCTGCAAACGTGCATCGGCCTGGGCCCAGGTGCCGGTCAGCAGACTGGTGGGCGACATGCCGTCGAAGCGCCAGCGCAGGGCCAGTGCCGCCGGGCGCCGCACCAGTCTCTCGACCTCGAATGTCCAGAGGCGCTCGGCGCCCTGGAACGCTTCGATCTGCGGCCCGTCGAGGATGATTTCGGTCCGCCCGCTCAGTTGCAGCACATCGCCTGTGGAAAAGTCGATGAACAGCAGGCCGGCCTTGGGATTGAGCAGCAGGTTGCCGAGCGTGTTGAAGTGCAGGTTGCCGGCAAAATCCGGGATGGTCAGACGATTACCTTCAACCCGGACAAACCCGGCCTGCCCGCCACGATGGGAAACATCCACCGCACGTTGTCCGTCCACATCGACGTAACTGGCGACAAAGAAGGTATCGGCGCCTTCGATCATGGCTCTGGCTGCGTCATCAAGACCGTCGTCGTGCTGCGCTGGCCGCGTCTGCGGATCGCTCAGCGGCACGCGCTGGAACTGGCGCAGTTGAATGTATTGCGGACAGTTGCCGAAAGCCTGATCCACGCTCACCTCGAAACCCTGCACGGTCAGATTGTCGACATGACCGTTGAGGCGATTGCGGCGGCGGGTATGCAATTCAATGCCGAGCAACCCGATCGGCTCGCCATTGCGCAATTGCGCCGGATCATCGGCAGCGGGTTGGCTGGCGAAATGCAGATGCTCGGGATCAGGCGAATGCGCAAACCCCGGCGCGCCTTCGAGCACACTGGCCCAAGGACGCCCGTCGGTATCGACCGCGCCGTACAGCATGAACGGTAACTGCTCATAAAAGGCGCGGTGCTGATCCGGCATCCAGTCACGAATCACTTTTCGGCCGAAGGCCTCCATGCGCTCGGCAACGCCGACATGGGTCTGCAGTTGTTGCTCGCCAGCGTGCCACGGTGAACGTTCCATCACGCATCTCCCCGCGCCGCCGGCGCATTGTGGATAACTCGATCAGATCGGGCCGACCTCTCAGGCAGTCTTTTGCAGACCGGCGACCGTGCGCGGCATGCCGACAAAACCGGGCAAGGCCTCGATATGCGCCAGCCAGGCGCGCACGTTGGCGTAGTCGTCCAGCGACACGTTGCCTTCCGGCGCATGGGCGATGTAGCTGTAGGCGGACACGTCGGCGATGGTCGGCTCGCTGCCGGCCAGATACGGGGTCTTGCCCAGTTCCACCTCCATCACTTTGAGCAGGTTGTGCGCACGGGTAATCGCTTCTTCAGCATTCAACTGTGCGCCAAACACCGTTACCAATCGTGCAGCAGCAGGTCCGAAAGCAATCGGCCCTGCAGCGGCCGACAACCAGCGCTGCACTCGCGCCGCACCGACCGGATCGGTTGGCAGCCAACGGCCGTTGCCGTATTTGAGCGCCAGATACACCAAAATCGCGTTGGAGTCGGCCAGCACCACACCGTCATCGTCGATCGCCGGCACCTGGCCGAAACTGTTGATCGCCAGATACGGCGCCTGCTTGTGCTCACCCTTGGCCAGATCGACCAGGATCAATTCGGTCGGCAATTGCAGCAGGGACAACATCAGTTCTACCCGATGGGCGTGGCCGGAACGCGGGAAGTTGTAGAGTTTGATCGCTTGCATGGTCGACTCCGCTGGAGAGGGCGCCGTTCGGGATGGCAGCGCCGATGGAGGCCATCTTCCACCCATCTTCAAATCAACAGAATCACCAGCAATCGCAATCAATTATTTCACTGGATGAAATAACGCCGCGTTCTGCAGCGCCGGATGTTCTCGCAGCACCTTCACCGCGTGGTCGACAAAACTGCGCACCCGCGCCGGTGCCTTGCGCCCGCCCTGATACACCACATGAATCGGCAGCGGAGGCAGTTCGAAATCGGCGAGGACAATTTCCAGTTCACCGGAAGCCACCTTGCCGGCGACCTGATAGGACAACACCCGGGTCAGCCCCAAGCCCAGGCAAGCCGCAGTAATCGCCGCCTGGTTGGCGGTGACCACCAGCCTCGGTTCTGGCCGCACGCTGATCGCTTCGCCCTGATCCACAAACGGCCAACTGCGCAACTGGCCGATGGCCGAGGTCGCCACCACCGGCGCGCCGGCCAGCGCCTGTGGATGCTCGGGGCGGCCGTACCGGGCCAGGTAGGCCGGCGACGCACAGATCACCCGTCGCACTTCGCCGACCCGGATTGCATGCTGATTGCTGTCCGGCAACTCACCAATGCGCACCGCGACATCGATGCCCTCCTCGACCATGCTCACCACCCGATCGACCAACAGCGCATTGATCGAAACATCCGGGTATTGCGTCAGATAAGCCGCCATCAGCGGTGTGACAAACAGCTCGCCGAACAATACCGGCGCCGTCACCGTCAATTGCCCACGAGGCTGGGCATGACTGCCCGCCGCCGAATCCTCAGCTTCCTGCACCTCGGCGAGAATTCTCCGACAGTCTTCCAGATAACGCTGACCCGCTTCGCTCAGATGCACACTGCGCGTGGTACGGATCAGCAACTGCGTGCCAATACGCTGCTCCAGCGCTGCTACCGCGCGGGTGACACTGGCCGCGGACAAGCCAAGACGCCGCGCCGCTGCCGAGAAGCCCTGCTCCTGGGCCACGGTGGCGAAGATCTGCATTTCCTGGAAGCGGTCCATGGAGGTCCTCGATTCAGATACAAAAATCGCAGCCGAGGCTGCGATTTTTGCGGGTTGGGTACCAACAACATAGTTTGACACAACCCATCGCGTAAATCGGGGTCTGTAGGATGATTCGCGATAAAGACAACAGCAACATAGATTGACACAGATGGGCTGCGCTTCAAATACAGGGCCGGGCTGCTCCCAACATAGTGTGACACCAACAACTGAAGTAAGCGGTCAGGAGGGGAGCAGCATAATCTGCGGTCTTCAGCACAAGCTCAGTGCGATGTCTAAATCTGTGCGCAACCTACGGCCGGCTCCCATAAGCACATAAACCGTATTTTTCGTCTCAAACAAGCAGTTGTGAGTGAAGGAAACCCCCAACGTTGATCTGACCCAATCACCAGGCGCAAAACGACCTTTTCTATCTTGGATAACCGTCAATGCGTAAACCAAGGCAGGGATAAGCCCTCTATCGGTGATGGCTATTCGTTGACGTGTTGTAACTTCGAGATCCAAGATTACCCAATCAGCAACAAGGCAATATGCACGGGAAGGAAAATGCAGACCTGCGAATGTCACTGCATCTAAATCGGGGAGTGGGCACCCGTTTATGTTTTCGCCTGCGGAAAGCAGCGAGGTAAACGCCGCCAAATTCATTCATCCCTCCAGCCGGTCGGTAAACTGACTCGAACGTGAATCATCCATAAGCATAGCTCTCAGCGAACAGCCTGGTACCGATGGCGACGAATAGTAGCCAGGTCGCCTCACACCTGGTTTCTCAACTCTCCCTTTATCTCACTGAACGGGATGATTTCTATTGGCGGCGTCACAGCACAAAGCGGTTTACGCCAATAATCCACGCTATGCCATTGGCCGTGCTTGAACCCAACCTCTGGGTAGGTGCCGATGTGGGTGAACCCGAGTGCTTCATGGATACCTATACTTCCTGCGTTGGGTAAGGCAATGCCGGCATAGGCTGCATGAATCCCCTGTTTCTCTAGAACTGGTAGAAGCTGCTGATAAAGCGCACGACCAACCCCTTTTCGGTGCACAGCCGGATCAACATACACGGTGACATCCGCCGACCATCGATAGGCTTCTCTCGCTCGATGCTCGCTTGCGTAAGCGTATCCAACGACGTTGCCCTCCACCTCGGCTACCAGATAGGGATGCGGCGGTAGTGTTGCGGTTATTCTTGATGCCATCTCATCAACAGTCGGTGGTATCAGCTCGAACGAGATGACTGAGTTCAAACCATTGGAGCATAGATAGTCTGGATGGCAGGGGCATCAGATGGTGTAGCAACCCTCACTTTGTAATTCATGTCTTTCCTTACTGCCCCTTTAAAAAATCGCGTTTGAAAGGCTGAACCACCTTAAGGCCTAGCCCTTCAGGATGTCGCGATAGGAACGTGAACTACGCCTTGAGCGGGCTTACCGCATCCACGAACCGTAGAGAGCACCGTTCAGTGAATTGTGAGCTTTTGCTCATGGGGACTAGGCTGCGGGATATCCACGACAACGTCTTTAGCACCGAGAACCTTCGCCAGGAACAGCGCCGTTAACCCACCGAAAAACTGCGCGATGATGAACAGCGCTACGTCTGACATCCGTATCCCCGAGAATGTATTGGTGAACACGCGAGCAATCGTCACCGCCGGATTCGCACTTAAAAACCAGTCGGACCCTACGCATGCGCTTCAAGTTTAAATCATGCCGCCCGTCAGGAGACACATGCGAAGATTCGTTGTAAATAGGAGCCACTCATCGGTGGGTATGTGCCGCAGAAATATTTTTTTGAAAAAAAAATACAGACATTACAGAATTGTAATTCTTCAATCATCTCCCTGTTATCTTCAAATTGCAACGATACAAGTCGGCGACGATACGAAAGCGCAACGCGCTTTCCGTAAACAATAATTCCAGCCGAAGAACTTACTAGTTCTGCCAAACCTAAGGAGTGATTAATGGATAACAATACAAAATTCTCAATGGCCGCTTTAGCGTTGGTTGTCAGTTCTGGGCCTTCCATGGCATTCGCAGAGGAAAAGACTGGGGGATTTATCGAAGATAGTAGTCTTTCCGTGCTAAATCGAAATTTCTACTTCAATCGTGACCATCGTAACGGGCAATCAAGCCCCACAGGCAATGGTTATTCAGAGACTTGGTCGCACGCGATCATCAGTAAATTTGAATCCGGTTTTACTCAAGGCACTGTCGGTGTGGGCGTCGATGCTTTCGCGATGATTGGGTTGAAGCTTGATACGGGTGACGGTCGAAATGGTGGTCGTAGTTCGTTCGATGTACTGCCTGTCAATGGCGATGGTGAGGCTCGAGATGAGTACACAAAAGTCGGTGGGGCAGCAAAGGTTCGCGCTTTTGACACAGTAGTGAAAGTTGGTGATGTTTTTCCAGCGAACCCCGTCGTGGCTTCTGGCGACTCAAGACTACTACCCGAAAGTTTCCGCGGTGTAACCGCGACCAATACCAGCATTGAAGGACTGACTGTTCAAGGTGGTCGCCTGCACGCCATGAGCCAACCAGTCTCCAGCAATATGCGCGACAACTTCGCGACATTCTATGCAGGGCCTGTTAATTCACCTTGGGTAGGCTATTTCGGCGGCGACTACAACGTTAACAAAAATATCATCGTTAGTCTCTATTCCAGTCGCCTCAAAGACGCTTGGAATCAATACTATGCGGGCACGGGATTGAATTACTCACTGTCTGATCAGCTTTCTGTATTCGGTGGCGTGAATTACTACAAGGCCGTTGATGAAGGAAAGAAACTGCTGGGAGAATTCGACAACAATATTTGGAGCGCTAAAGTTGGCGTGAAGTATGGTGCGCACTCACTTGCACTTTCTCACCAGCGAAATAATGGTAATGACGACTTCGACTATCTGCGTCAGTCGGACTCTATCTTTCTCGACAACTCGATCCAATACAGCGATTTTAACTCGCCAAAAGAACGTTCGTGGATGGTTCGCTACGACCTCGACATGAGCTCGTACGGCGTACCAGGCCTGTCGTTTATGACACGTTATGGTCGCGGCACCGACGCTGACTATTCCAACGCTAACGCAACATACATGAGGCGCGATGCAGACGGGAACCCGTTGACAGATCAGAAACGTTGGGAGCGCGACATTGAGGTGAAGTACGTCGTTCAGACAGGTTCCTTGAAAGATATGTCTTTCCGCTTGCGGCAAGCGAATACTCGCGCAACCGCTTTTGAATCGGATCTGGATGAGGTCCGTGTGATTGTTGAGTACCCACTCGCCATTCTGTAATACCTAAACGGGAAAATTCTCGGTTCTTCTAAATTGTCCCATTTTTGATTGAAAATTTCAAAATTGTAATTTTTCAATCATCTCCACGTTAACTAGGATTGCTTATAGTGAGTGGGAGTTATTAGGAATCTAGCTAGCGCATCTGGTTAGATCTCTACAGACAAGTAGCAAGCCTGTGAAAATCTGGAAACTCATTGTTGTTCAGTTAAAGCTACAATTTCACCTTTAGAAGCTCCTTCGGAAAAGGGTGAATTTTTAAGACGTCCCTCGGGACGTCTTTTTTATACCTGTTCGAAGCGAATCTAAAAAACGCCCGATTCCTATTTTTCATATCAGTCGAGCGTTATAGATTGTTCAGATAGTAGGATAGCTACTAGCCACCACGTTTGCGACACTCTCCAGCCACAGTGTACCTAATCGTATTTAGCTGCCCATTTGAATCTTCATAAGTCATGGCGGCTGGCACCACCGCGCAGACTTTTGCAGGCCGCACCACACTGATCACTTTCACAACATCCATCTTCATTCCGTACTCGTATTGTTTCGCTACAGGTGCGCTTTTCCCTTGGCTAATAGCATACTGCTCCATAGCTTTAGCATTAGCCGCCATCATTTTCTCAAAGGTTTTGTCTCCTCCCCCTTCAGCAGAGACAAGAGAGGATAACGCCAGAGTTCCAGCGAGAGTAATAATGCTCATGAATTTCATATTGAGTACCTCATATATTAACAGTTACCAGAATATCAACTAGAACATTGCGTAGGTGTGGCGCCAGGATTACCGATGTCCAATCTGCCATCCAAAAAAAACCGCAACCGGAAACCGGAAGCGGTTTTTTTTATTCAGCGTACTGCTACATTTACATTTCATCAGTCTCATCTTTAGCATCACTTGACACTACTGGCTCGATTTTTCCTTCTTTAGCCACGTACTTCTCCATTGCTAGATCATTTGCGACCATCATTTTCTCAAAGGTTCTGTCTCCGCCACCTTCGGCTAAAGCAACTGAAGAAAGGACTAAAGCACTCGCAAGAGCAAAAATTTGAGCAATTTTCATACTGACACCTCATCTAGTTGACACTCTTAGGGTATCAATTCGAACCTATCAACACGGTGGCGCCTAGATTACAGATTCGTTATGTTGCGCACATAAAAAAGCCCCCCATCGAATCTCGATAGGAGGCTTTGAGAAAACTAAATTATATGGATGCTATTTTGTCGTCTTTGGTTTCTTCCTCGTCTCGGCGGTGCACCCATTGATAAAGAGCAGGCAGTATCAGCAGAGTCAACACAGTTGAGGATAGGATTCCCCCGATTACTACGGTAGCTAGAGGTCTTTGAACCTCTGCCCCCGTTCCGGTTGCCAGTGCCATCGGAATAAACCCAAGAGAGGCCACGAGAGCTGTCATCAACACCGGACGTAAACGTGTGAGAGCCCCTTCATTAATTGCGGAACTTAAAGAATGTCCTTCCTCGCGTAGATTACGTATGAAAGCGATCATCACCAGACCGTTTAGCACCGCCACTCCCGACAACGCGATGAAACCAACACCTGCCGAGATCGATAGCGGGATGTCTCTCAGCCATAAAGCCATGACACCCCCTGTCAATGCGAACGGAATACCAGTAAACACCAGTAGGCCATCCTTGAGGTTGTTGAACATCATGAACAAGAGTGCGAACACCAGAAGCAGGGCAACCGGCACTACAATCTGTAGTCGCTTGGCAGCGGATTGGAGCTGCTCGAACTGCCCTCCCCAAGTGGTCCAGTAACCGGATGGGATTTGCACTTCCTTATCAATGGCGCTACTGGCCTCCTGTACAAAAGAGCCGATATCACGCCCACGCACGTTGGCGCTGACGATCACCAGACGCTTGCCGTTTTCTCGGCTGACCTGGTTAGGTCCCAACACTAGATCGAGGGTCGCCACCTCTGAAAGAGCTATGAATCCGATCTGGTCAGCATTGGTGTTGAGCAACGCCGGTACCGGGATTAGCAATGTGGACAATCCCTCGAGATCCTTACGCATCGCGTCGGATAAACGCACCACCATGTCAAATCGGCGGTCTCCCTCATACATCGTACCGGCTTGTCGACCGCCAACTGCCACCGCAATGGTGTCTTGCACGTCGCCTACGTTGAGTCCGTAACGGGCGGCTTTGTCGCGGTCGATGTTGATGGTCAGTACCGGCAGTCCCGACGTTTGCTCAACTTTGACCTCGGAGGCACCATTGATCTTCTGCATTGATGCGGCGATTTTTGCAGCGGTGCCGTTGAGCACCGCCATGTCATCACCGAATACCTTGACCGCCACATCACTACGTACGCCTGAAATCAACTCGTTGAAACGCAGTTGAATAGGCTGAGAAAGCTCATAGTTGCTTCCGGGCATCGCAGCTGCAGCTTTTTGAATATCGTCTATCAATGCCTCCCTTGATTTATTCGGATCAGGCCATTGACTCTTCGGCTTGAGCATCACATAGCTGTCAGAAATGTTTGGAGGCATTGGATCGGAGGCAATTTCGGCAGTACCTGTACGACCAAACATCCGTTTGACCTCCGGTACTTTTGCCAATACCAGGGTTTCCAGGCGTTGCTGCATCTCTACCGATTGCGTCAGGCTGGTACCTGGGACACGCAATGCTTGCAACGCGAAATCGCCTTCGCTGAGACTCGGCACAAACTCACTACCCATCCGACTTGCGACCACACCGCATATTGTGATCACGCCTAATGCCATGGCGAATGCCAACGATCGATGGCCCATGACCCAGTCCAAAGCTGGAGCATACATCCGGCGGGCGCCACGCATGATGACGTTTTCTTCTTCCTTGACCTTGCCGGTCACGAACATCGCAATCGCAGCAGGGACAAAAGTTACTGACAACAACATCGCCCCCAGTAAGGCGATCACTACGGTGAAGGCCATCGGGTGGAACATTTTTCCTTCGACGCCAGTAAGCGCAAAAATCGGTAGGTACACGACCATAATGATCAACTGACCGAAAATTAATGGTCGGCGTGCTTCCTTGGCAGCAGCGAATACTTCGTGAAAACGTTCAGAGCGAGTGAGGATGCGCCCGTGGTGTTGCTGCGCATGGGCCAAACGCCTGATGGCGTTTTCAACAATTACCACCGCACCGTCGACGATGATGCCAAAGTCCAAAGCCCCAAGGCTCATCAGGTTGGCGCTAACTTTATTGGTAAACATGCCGGTGAATGTGAACAACATAGCGAGCGGGATAACCATGGCAGTGATCAGCGCTGCACGTATATTTCCCAAGAACAGGAATAGAATCGCAATCACTAGGATTGCACCTTCGATCAGGTTCTTTTTTACCGTGGCAATCGCCTTGTCCACAAGATTGGTACGGTCATAGACAGTGACTGCTACAACCCCTTTTGGCAGTGAACGGTTGATTTGCTCAAGCTTGTTGGCAACGGCCTGCGCCACGGTGCGGCTGTTCTCGCCGATTAGCATGAACACTGTGCCGAGCACCACTTCACGACCGTTTTCGGTCGCTGCTCCCGTGCGCAATTCACGGCCGATATCCACGGTTGCAACATTCTTCACACGTATTGGCGTACCGTCGACATTGGCCATGACGATATTGGCGATATCGTCGGTGGTTGCTACTTGACCAGGTGCACGAATCAGTAACTGTTCGCCGCTGTGCTCGATGTAACCGGCACCGACGTTAGCGTTGTTGCGCTCCAGCGCTGTAACAAGGTCAGTCAGCGTGAGCTTGTAAGCGGCCAAGCGTTTTGGATCGGGCGCAATCTGATACTCCTTGGCAAACCCGCCAATGGTATTGATTTCGGCGACCCCAGGAACATTGCGCAGTTGAGGCTTGATGATCCAGTCTTGAATCACCCTCAGGTCGGTCGGCGTATAGGGACTGCCGTCCTCCTTGACAGCCCCCTCTTCAGCCTCGACCGTCCACAGGAAAATCTCACCAAGACCGGTTGAGATCGGTCCCATGACAGCTTCCACACCTTCTGGCAGTTGCTCTTTGGCCACCTGTAATCGTTCGTTGACCAATTGCCGAGCGAAGAAGAGGTCCGTGCCCTCTTTGAAAATAACAGTAACTTGCGACAAACCCGAGCGTGACAGCGAACGAGTTTGTTCTAGAGCCGGTAAACCAGCCATTGCTGTTTCGATGGGGAACGTGATGCGTTGTTCGGTTTCCAGTGGTGAAAAACCTGCTGCCCCCGTGTTGATTTGCACCTGGACGTTGGTGATATCGGGAACCGCGTCGATCGGCAGCTTCTGATAGCTTGCTATACCGAGGCCGGCCATGAGGAAAACCGCGAGCAGTACGATAATGCGCTGCTCGATGGCAAATTGGATCAGGCGTTCGAACATGAGAACCTTCTCGTGGAAATGGCGGATCAGTGGGCGTGTTCAGCCGAGGCTTTACCCAATTCTGATTTCAAAATGAAACTACCGGCGGCGGCGATTTGAGCTCCGGGCTCCAGGCCTTCCTTGATCTCGACCAGACCCGCCGAACGACCACCTGTCTCCACTGGCTGAGCTCTAAACCCGTCCTCCGTTCGAACGAAAACAGTTTGCTTGTCCTCGACCGTCTGAAGAGCCGCCTCAGGTACAGCGACCTTTGTCTGCCGAGTACCGGTGTCAACCTGCACGGTCACAAATAGCCCCGGACGCCATGCACCTTGTGGATTTTCCAATGTCACGCGGACCGTGGCTGTACGGGTTTGCTCGCCCAACAAACTGCCGACATAGGCCACGGTTCCAGTGACTTCAGCATTCAACTCCGGCGCACTGACCTTGACCGATTTGCCTACGAGTACCTTGTTCAAATCCTTTGGTGAGACTCCAAAGGTCACCCACACACGCGACAAGTCGGAGAGCGTAAAGGCATTGGTGGTTTCGCTGACAACTTCACCGAGGGCCAAATGTTTCTCGACTACAACCCCGTCAAACGGCGCACGCAATTCATATCGATTACCCCCGCTGGCGACCGAGCTACCACTCAGTACGCTAATTTTTTGCCGAGCATTGCTGAGAGCAATTTCAGCTTCTTGCAAAGCCTGGCGGGCTTGCAGGAAGTCCTGTTCTGCAGAGATTTTGTCCTGCCATAACTGTCGCTCTCGCTCGTAGGTAGTACGCGCCAACTCAAGACGACGTTGCGCAGCGGCTTGTTCACTGCGCTGATCAGAAATTTGTTGGCTAGCGATTACGGCCAGCAACTGACCTTTTTTCACTGGTTGACCAAGATTGGCATGAACCGACTCAACGACACCAGGTACGCGGGGCACCACGTGCGCAGTGCGGTCTTCATCAAAACGGATTTCTCCAGGAAAGGGCAATGAAAGGCTGATGCTCTGCGCTTTCGCTTCAACCAGTTGGATGCCGGCAGAGCTGATCTGCTCTTCGCTCAGAGTCAAATGACCCTCTTCAGCTTCGCCTTCTGCGTGTTCGCCCTCGGCCGGTTTTCCGTCAGCAGTTTCATCGCCGTGATCGTCATAGCCTTTGCCCTCCTGAGTCTGAGCTTCAGCTGAAGGCACCGATGGGCTTGTCATCCAAAACGAACCGATGCCTATACCTATTGCCAAGGTTAGTGCCGAGACGAGGATTAGTTTTTTATCCATGGAGACTCCCTGCGCAACCCAGTCGGCATTCACGGATTAACGTGGTATTGCGATACTGAGCAGCGGTAAAAAAAGCGTTATATGAAATTCACGGGGTACGAGTGAGAATGGCAACATCACCGAAAATTCGCTCGATACGCACCCAGGCGTCTGTCGCCTCGGCGATGGCTTGGATGTATTGCGTGCGAGCGCTAATCAATGTGCGCTGAGCATCGAGCACGTCGAGAAAGTTAAACTTACCCATTTCGAAACCTCGGGTAGCGGTATCGACGGCACTTTGCGCTGCAGGCAGGATGGTTTGATTGAACGACGCCACTTCAGTGTTAGCAGTCAGCCACTGATCTAAGGTGGTTTGGATCTCTGTGCGCAGTCGTAACTCACTGGCATTCCGAAGGTCGCGAGATTGATCGGCACGGCGGGCTGCGGCCAGTACGTTGCCTTGGTTACGGTTAAACAACGGGATGGGCATAGATAGCCCTACGACATTCACCCGCTCGCGCTCACGCTCGTCGTATTGACTCCCGATACTCACGGTCAGGTCCGGAATTCGACGAGCCTTCTCAAGACCAAGAGAGGCTTCCCGCTGATCTATTTGCAGTTTTGCTAATCGTAGCTCTGCAGTTTCACCAATTCGGCTAAACAGCAGCGACGAATCGGGCACGGTTGGCATCGACCGATTTGGATCACCCACGGACACAAATGCAGGCAAAGGCGCCCCCATGACCTGAGCGAGTCTCTGGTAGGCACTGGCCTCATCCCGCTCAGCCCGCCTCAACTCTAGGCGCACTTCTGATAGCTGAACCTCTGCGCGCGTACCTTCAACGGGTGAGGATTTGCCACTCTTGATGCGACCTTGCGCTGCACGCAAACCGCGCTCGGCGAGCTCAAGTGATTGACGTGACAGCAGCAGTCTTTGCTGAGCCGTTGAGGAACTATAAAAAGCCTGAATGACATCGGCACGCAGAACGTTACGCTTGCGCTCCAACTCAATCCCCGCTGCGTCCTGAGCTCTATTGGCCACTTCAATCCTAGCTCCACGCTTACCGCCAAGCTCTATCGGCTGGCTGATCATTACCGTCGTGGTGCGCGAGTTTCGCCGAGTATCTTCAGCCTCCCAGGAAACCTCAGGGTTTGGAATCAATCCAGCCTGCTGTCGCTCTCCCTGAGCAATACCTGTCTCCCATTGAGCGGCCGCTAGGTCTGGGTTGTTGGAAAATGCAGTTTCAAGCGCTTGATCCATTGTGAGCATTTGAGCGTTTGCGGCTAACAAAGGAGCATTCAAAAGAGCAAGGATCGAAATAAGACCTGCTTGTAGCATGGTTTTATGCGTGATTGGGTGAGCAATAAACTTTCTAAACCGAAGTAATTCCATCATTCCCCAAAACCTTTATACAAAAAGAATTTCCCATGAGGCAAATATAATTCCGCACACCTATCAACAAGGTGACTGAAGAATTACAAATACGTTATCTAACGAATAAGCCTCACTTAATGCATTAGGATTAGGGCAATAAGTGCTCGCACCAAGCGACATCCCTAGACAAAAACGGGAGGCGGCTCTTGTACTACAAGGTGACGAGGGTCGCACGAAACCTTGTTAGTTTTAAACTCTATGATCCCAGAAAATTAAAAATGCAACCAGAATCCAACATTTAAACAGATGGTTAACTTTAAACAGATTCAACGAAAAGAGCCATTACGAACCACTTTAAGAAGGGTTAATTCCTATGCGTATTCTTGTGATAGAGGACGAGCCAAAGACTGCTGAATACTTACATCAGGGTCTAACTGAAAGTGGCTATATTGTAGATTGCGCATCGACAGGAGCTGATGGACTCCATCTGGCACGGCAGCAAGCTTATGATCTGGTATTACTTGACGTAAATCTTCCTGAAATGCACGGATGGGACGTTCTTGAAAATATTCGGCGGTCTAGCAGTACTAGGGTAATGATGCTTACTGCAAGAGGACGCTTAGAAGATAAAATTAGAGGATTGGATCTGGGGGCTGATGACTATCTTGTCAAGCCATTTGAATTTCCAGAGTTGCTGGCAAGAGTACGCACTCTAATGCGTCGTAGCGAACACATACCAATTCAAGAAGTGTTAAAAGTTGCTGATCTTGAACTTGATCAAGGAAGGCATCGCGCATTTCGCGGAAAACAACGCATAGATTTGACGACGAAAGAATTCGCACTGCTCCATCTATTAATGCGTCAATCTGGAGAGGTGTTATCTCGTACTCAGATCATTTCATTGGTTTGGGACATGAATTTTGATTGCGACACCAATGTTGTCGAAGTTTCGATACGTAGGCTCAGAGCTAAAATAGATGACCCATTTGAAACTAAATTAATCCATACGCTCCGCGGCGTAGGTTATGTACTGGAGGAGAGAAAATGAAGCAAGTCAGCCTGTCAATGCGATTGGGTTTGACAGTAAGTATAATGGGAGCAGTACTAGTAGTTTCTTTAGCGATTCTGGCCTATTTAGCGCTTACCCACGAGCTTGATTTGCGTGCAAAAAACAGCTTAGAAAAGAAAATGAATCAAATTGAGCACAGTTTACTGATGGATATCAGTACTAGCAACATGAGCCTAAAGCCACACGCACTATTAGATCAAGTGCTAGGGCATGACAATCTTAATCTCACTATTTTTGATGATGAAAATCTGAGTGTCCCTGTCCTGAGTTTTGGAGCAGATATAACCGTAGTTTCTAGGAGCAAAATCGGAGCAACCGATAGCACTAAGATTTCTTACTACTCCTCGGCACAGGAAAGCGAAAATCACATCCTCACAGCAGCGAAACTCATGAGGCTAAAAGATGGTGAATTCGTATCAGTCTTGCTGACTATGGACCGCTCGAATGATGAATCACTGTTAAGCTCTTATTTGAGTTCAACCATCGTAGCGGTTCCGCTGTTGTTGATCCTTATTGGTATCAGTGCTTGGGCGATAGTGCAACGCGGATTGTCCCCACTCCGGGAATTCTGTGAAGTTGCGGGAATGGTATCAACCCAAGATCTCAGTCACCGACTCTCCGTTGTCAATATGCCCCAAGAGATCAGTGAGCTAGCTCATGGCATAAATTTCATGCTTCACCGACTTGATAGCGGAGTCCAACAACTCACTCAGTTTTCAGATGATTTGGCGCATGAGTTGCGGTCACCGATTACGAACCTTATGGGGAAAGCACAGGTAACTCTTTCTCGTGATCGCTCAGTAAAGGAGTATAAGTCTGTACTAGAGTCTTGCACCGAAGAGTTGGGGCGAGTCACTAGAATTATATCTGATATGCTTTTTTTAGCCCAAGTAAGTCACCCAGCCGCACTTGTACCATTCGAAAACATTTTGCTGGAAGACGAAGCTTTAAAAGTAATTGATCTTTTTTCTCTTTCGGCTGAAGAAAAGTGCGTCGGCATAACCGTCAGTGGTCAGGGCAAAGTTTCAGGCGATCGACTCATGATTCAGCGCGCCATTTCGAATCTTTTATCAAACGCCATTCGTCACTGCCCGATAGAAGAGTCGGTTGTTATTTCCATTGAAACGCGAACCGAAGAAGTCTCCCTTTCAATAAGCAATCCCGGAGTGGGAATTGAACGCCATCACTTGCTTAATATCTTCGATCGTTTCTATCGAGTGGATAATAGTCGCTCACGAGCTGAAGGTGGCACTGGATTAGGATTGGCTATTGTCCGATCTATCATGAGCCTCCATCATGGAACAGCAGATGTCTTTAGTATACCAGGGCATCCGACAACCTTCAGAATTACATTCCCGAAGAACATTTCAACTAGTAACTTAAACTCTCAAAGACCAGGGGAGGTTTTTAGTTAGGATTTAATTTAATCAAAAGCAATATAAAACAGCTTGGCTGCACGAGTCAGATCACTAGGTAATATATGAGTGGGGATCGATGCTTAAAAATCCAAAGACAACATTACTCTTTTTGCTCAGCCAGAGATGAAACCGATGACTCACCAATGGATAGTGAAGATTTAATAGCCCTGTGCAAAATATAACCTTCGTCAAGATACATTACTAGTGCCCAAGAGCAATCCAACGTGAACATCTATTGGTACCGATCTTTGTGACACCCACCTATTACGCAGGTTGATCATGCCTTCATGGATAATCACTCGAGAGTGTGTGGTCTTGCAGATATAGCGTCGCAACCCCCTACTTCGGAATTAAGCTAAATTCAGCATGTTTATTCTAAACTGCAAATCGTATAGACTTTCGTGCAATCTAGATTTTAACGTTATCTTAAGCGCTTGGTGCAAAATTAAATCCCTACTGCAGAACCATTCCGCCTCCTGAGACAATTTTAGAGATTACATAACTGCCTTTCTATAATCAATATTTTCAGCGCGTTTAATTTAGTGCAATCCAATTATTTCGCACAATATCAAAATAAGAATGGCTAAACGGGGTTAATGGGCACGCGACTCAAGGACATATCCAGCACCTCGCAATGTATGGATAAGCTTGTCGTCAAAAGGATCATCAATTTTAGCTCGAAGCCTCCTCATTGCTACTTGAACAACGTTCGTGTCGCAATCACTACTCAGACCCCAGACAGAAGACTTAATCTGCGTGCGCGATAGCGTCGTGCCTGATTGACACATCAAAAAGTGTAGCAAGGCGAACTCCTTGTTAGTCAGGTCAATTCGCTGGTTAGCGCGAAAGGTCCTGTGCCTACCCAGATCGAGCTCCAAATCGCCAACGCGAAGCACATTTAGCGATGCCGACGACCCAGTTCGACGCATTAAAGTACGGACTCTAGCTAACAACTCAGGAAACTCAATTGGTTTGACCATGTAATCGTCAGCGCCTAGATCAAAACCCAAGACTTTATCCTCAACACTACCTTTCTCGGTAAGCATCATGATCGGGGTAATAATTACCTCGCGAATACTTACAAGTAGATCCCAGTCGTCACTTTGCGGGGGGTTTACGTCTAGTACTACAAGGTCATAAGCCTGTTGGGAGACTAAGTTTATGCCATCGATTCCGTTTTGTATGCAATCAACGATAAAGCCGCTTTCAGTCAGACCCTGGCGCAAATAATGAGCGGTTTTCGGATCGTCTTCTATTATCAAGATACGCATTTATTATAAAGTCTCGATACTAATTGAAAATACCACCACACTCATTTAGGCAACTTTACTCACCGGTTCACTTTAGCATCTCAACTGGATGAGTTAAGCCATTACAGAATATCGCGCATTTTTTCAGTTTCTGTTAAATGAGTGAATTGAGACACACGACCATACGGCAAATAGATTTTAGACTACTTGATGACGATAGATGGTCTTATTACAAATTTGTAATTCTTCAGTCACCCTCGCGATAACTCTTATGCAGTACATTGAGCATGCAATATATCTAAACACTCTAGACGCTGCAGATGTCCCTACTGTTAAACGATGAAAACGGCGCGCCTTGGGGGCGAAAATTTTGTGATGCCATCTCGCATTAGAAAAATGTTGTGGTCGGCTGATTCCCTGCCTCGGGAATCATTGATGACGACCGCGCATGAGCCAGCCAATGTAAGACGAGGAACAGTCACCAACCCGTATTATCAAATGAGCCAAGACTCGCAGACGCCGAGCGGGAAATACAGAATAGCGCAGCCAGGCTTTAACAGAGTTTGAACCCCGATGCCGTACTAAAAACGGCTGCCAAAGCTTTCAACGAATATTTGAAATCAACTGCAAGGCGTCGCCTGACTCCGAGGAGTGTGCGTTATGCGAGTACGGCGATGTTTCGCGCAATGAGGATTATCGGCATTCGAAAGTGGTGAACTTGGTAAGCGCATCAAGACCGCTTTGGTCTCTCATCCGCAACTAGAATTCCTTTTTAGACAACTAGTCGCGCCTATCAGAATAGTGATCTAAACAACGTCATCACCTATGCCTTCGATACTAAGACAGATGCGCAACGTCAGCAAGAAAACCATACCCCCGCGACCCAACCACCATCATTTCGCTCCAAAAAAAATTGTTTTTTAAGTCAAGTCGAGCGGATCTATCAGTACAACACTTACTTGGGGGGCATCTCATGAAAAAAATCCTCATCGGTTTTGGCGTTTTGGCGGTTTGGCTAATCGTGGAGCTTCAACCAACCGAGGAAAGCGTTGAGGGTCACTGGTGCATCCATGAATTACATCGCTCTGTTGCTGATTTTTTCTTCCCTAAAACGTAGCGGCAGTCCAGTGACAGTTTGCGCGCACGATCATGTCGAGATATTCCGAGATACCCATGAATAAAAAAATACCAATTCTGAGTACGAAAATTATACTCAGTAGCAATCAATTAATTATTGCAGTTTCAACTTGGCTTCTGTTGTTCAGTAACTGGCCATTTTGGCGAGTTGTTTGGAAAAGCGTGGGAGGCCTACAAGACGGAAGCATCTTATTTGTGCTTAGCCTGCCTTGGTTCGTGTTGATGTGGCTGTACGTGTTACTCAGCGCGATGGCTTGGGGACGCTTCATAAAGCCTGTGCTAGCCATTGTTCTGTTGGTTGCGGCAGCAGCGAGTTACTTTATGAATAGCTACGGCATTGTAATTGACTACAGCATGCTAACGAATGTTATTCAAACAGACATCTCTGAGACCACGGACCTGCTGAACTGGGAGTTACTGCGATGGATGCTGGGTTTTGGTGTTCTACCGGTGCTGCTTATCACCCGAGTCCGTTTGATACAACGATCGCGCACCCGCGCGCTTGCTCATCGATTGATGGGGCTGGCGGTAGCACTTACCTGTTTGGCAATCATCGTATTTACGCTTTACCAATCTTATGCATCGCTCGTACGTAACCATCGCGAACTCAGATTGATGTTAGTTCCTTCGAATGTGGTTTCGGCAATCCATGGGTATATGCGTCGCCAGCTAGCACAGCCCACAGAACTAAAAATCATTGGTGCTGATGCCCGCCAAGGAGAAACTACTGCGAGTGTAAAAAAATCACGCCTGACGTTGTTAATTGTGGGTGAAACCGCTAGGTCCGCGAACTTCTCGCTTAATGGCTACACACGCGATACCAATCCGGAATTGACTCGGCGTGGTGTCTTAAGTTTTGCCAATGTCAGTTCATGTGGAACAGCTACGGCAATCTCCTTACCTTGCATGTTCTTGGATGCGGGTAAACAAGGCTATAAAGACGGTATGGCGTTACGGAGAGAAGGCTTATTAGACGTGTTGCAGCGGGCCGGAGTATCGGTACTTTGGAGAGATAACAATTCGGGTTGTAAAGGTATTTGTGACCGAGTAAAAAATGAGAAATTGAACAATCAGAAAACATCAGGATTATGCAGAGCAGGCGAGTGTTACGACGAAGTCTTATTGCAAGACCTGCAAGCTTACTTGGATCAACAACAGGGTGATTCAGTCGTGGTTCTCCACATGAAAGGTAGTCACGGCCCATCCTACTACAAGCGCTACCCACGCGAATTCGAGCGATTTGGTCCCGTTTGTGATAATAACCAACTAGAGCGATGTACGCGCGAGAGCATAGTCAGTGCCTATGATAACAGTATCGTCTATACAGACTATGTACTTGGACAAACGATTGACTTGCTAAAGCGCAACGCTGAGCGCTTTGATACGGCTATGCTTTACGTCTCTGATCACGGTGAGTCTCTCGGCGAGAACGGGATATACTTGCACGGACTGCCTTATGCTATGGCGCCCAAAGAGCAGACTAGCATTCCCATGGTTCTCTGGATCTCCAAAAACATGCAATCTCGTCAAAAACTAGACGTTCAATGCTTGAGGGAACAGCGAGGCGCATCACTATCCCATGACAACTTATTCCATTCGATATTAGGATTGATGAATATCCAAACTTCGGCATATCGACCTGAGCTTGATCTGTTTAGCGCATGTCAATCCAAAGCCTTGGCCTCATTAAAACTTACTTCAATGACTGGCCAGCAGCAGTAATAGCAGCCAACTAGTGGCAAGAATGAAGTCTAAAGATCATCATTAAAATTAACGCACACTCCACTCAGAGCCATTCATATTAGAATGGTAAGTTTTCAAGCATCTAAAAAAACTGCGACCGACTGTCCGTCTTTTTATTTGACGATTCAGTCGGCCTTTGCAACACTCAATACGAGTATGCCTTCCAGGTGCTTTGCAAATAAAGTAACTCTAAAACTATAATATAAATATATTTAAAATTAACTGCAGTGGGGTTCCTCGGTGAATTTGCGCGAAACATCGACCGCTCCCAAAGCTTCCAATGTTCGGCGTCCTATCAGTACGGGATAGTTCATCTCGCCTCGATCTTTCAGAGAAAATTCCTCTTTATAAATTTTATCTCCTATGCACATCGTCATCATGACGACTGGACGATGTTCAGCGCCGCCGGCACCTCTAACTTTTACATTTCGTTCAATCCGTCGTTCGAAGAGTGCGCTACTCACCTTCTTAGTTTTGGTGTCTTTGACTTTAACGTTAAACCGAATCCATTCTTCTCCATCTTTTTGGAATCTTTTTAAGTCCTTCGCATCCATGGATGACGTAAGAGCCCCAGTATCCAACTTTATTTTCACGGCGATATTTTCTGGTAAAAGTATCCCTTCTTCAATCCACCCGAATACCTTTTCTGGTCTAGCCGGGCTCGACAAAACCGGCTCTACTGTTAGAGACAAAAGCATTATCAGCAGAGCACAATTTAAAATAATTTTTTTCATTTTAACTAGCCCTCTGGGGTGGATCCCCGAAATAACAACTTGTCTTAAAAATGGAACTCAATTAGTGGACCTTGCCTTCATAATCGTCAACTAATTGGCTATGGAAATCTGCTTTTTCCATTTGTACAGTAGTATGACTGATCTGAAACTCTTCACTCATAAGCGACGTGACTTCAGTTAAAATATCTTGTTCACTGCGGGAGGTATAGTCAGCGACCAGGTGAACGCTCATTACACTCTTACCACTGGTTAAAGCCCATATATGCAAATCGTGCACATTTTTTACTCCTACGATTCCGTATATTTTCGCCTCCACCTTTTGAATATCGATGCCCTCTGGAACGCCCTGCAGTAATATATTCATGCTTTCCTTGAGCAGTGACCAAGTCCTAGGCAGCACCCAGAATCCGATACCTGCTGCAACAAGTGAATCAACCCAACTCCAACCGGTGAAGCGGATTACAAGCGCTGCAATGATGACGCCAATAGACCCCACCATATCGCTCCAAACCTCTAAATAAGCGCCCTTCACATTGAGACTTTCCCCACTAGCGGCACTCAACAGACGCATTGAAATGAGGTTAACTATCAGTCCCATCACTGCAATTACTAACATGCCCGTCGACTGAATTTCTGCGGGGGCGTTAAGTCGAAGATACGCTTCATAGACAATGTATATAGCGACTAAAAACAACAAGACAGCATTGAATGTGGCTGCAAGTATTTCGAATCGTGCATACCCGAACGTGCGCTTCCTGTCAGCAGAGCGTTTGGCAATATGAATAGCCAGCAAGGATATTGCCAAAGCCACAACGTCTGTCAGCATATGCGCAGCATCCGACAGTAAGGCTAGGCTGCCCGTGACAAAGGCTCCGATGACCTCAGCAATCATAAAACTTGTCGTCAGGGCGAGTGCGATCCATAACATCTTTTCATGACCCGCACGTACTTGACCGTGACTGTGCCCTGAACTCATGATTTTTCCCCAAATGTAGCCTAATGAAGATCCAACGAGTGGACTGTAGAATATAAAGACCTACTAGCACCCAAACCGTTCCATATCATCAAACCAATCATTCAAAGGTGGATACTGGTTTGATGTAGTATTCAGATCATAAGCGAGAAATCGCCATCTTAATCAAATAGTTCCTGCAAAAACGATTTTTTGCGACTCGGTTGTCCCTGATGCCCACTTTGACTTTGATGGCCACCTTCTTTCCATCCACCGCTGTGGCTCCCTCGATCTCCATGACCATGCTTATTCCCGTACTGGTTGTAACCAGGTTGTTCTGCTGGCGTCGAACTTTGGACAGGTGATGTGAGGTTCTGTGGAAGCAATCTAACGGTCTCTTGTCGCTGACTACGCTCAATAATCTTGTCGAGTTCACCTCGGTCAAGCCAGACACCGCGGCATTGCGGCAATAGTCAATTTCTATGCTCTGGCGCTCAGTCATTACTAAAGCTATATCTTTGCAGATAGGACATTGCATATTTAATTCCTTATGTGAGTAATCAATTTTGACAATGTAGCTTTCGAATCAATACCGCAATAGTTGTGGTCCATTGAATACCACAAGCGGGCTCGTCCCCATATCGGCGAAAAGAGCCATCCACAAAGTTGCTTGGCCGGGCGAAGACGCTTTTATCTTTCATCCTCACCTCGCGATCTACTTCTTTAGCAATCGAAGTCCATTGAGCACGACAAGTATGCTCACTCCAACGTCTGCAAAAACAGCCATCCACATGGTGGCCAAACCCATGAGGATGAACACAAGGAAAATGGCCTTAATACCTAAGGCGAACAAAATGTTTTGCTTAAGAATCACAGCTGTCTCGCGTGACAGGCGGACGAAGGCCGGAATCTTGCGCAGATCATCATCCATTAAAGCAACGTCAGCCGTTTCAATAGCGGTTCCCGTGCCAGCCGCGGCCATGGCGAATCCGATCTGAGACTTGGCCAATGCAGGTGCATCGTTTATCCCATCACCGACCATCCCCACCACGTGCTTACGGCCCTTCAATTGATCAATTACTGAAAGCTTGTCGCTGGGCAACAAGTTTCCCCGCGCCTCATCTATCCCAACTCGTTTGGCAATCGCATCAGCCGTGTACGAATTGTCGCCTGTAAGCATCATGGTCTTGATACCCAATGCATGCAGCTCCTTGATCGCTGTCTGGCTTGAGTCCTTTACGGTATCGGCTACAGCAAACAACGCAAAAACCTGACTGGCGCTGGTCAAGGCTACGACTGTTTTGCCTTGGCGCTCCAGGCTAGTCAGAGATTCGTCCAACTGCGAAGTACCGAGCCCCAACTCCTGGATCAGTCGGTGATTGCCCAGGTAGAAGAGCTGGCCTTCAATCATCCCCTTTACCCCGCGACCGGGAAGGGCCTCAAAACTCTCCACTTGCAGGAACGTTGATGCGTCCGAGCCTTCGTACTTGGCAATTGCCTGTGATACGGGGTGATCCGAGCGTGCACTGAGGCTGGCGGCAACAATCTGAGGATGTACCTCTGAGTCTTCGGCTACCGGAATGTAGTCTGTCTGAACCGGTTTCCCATGGGTAATGGTGCCGGTTTTATCGAGCGCGACGAAACTCAGCTTGGCGCCTATTTCCAGGTAGATGCCGCCTTTAACCAAAATGCCTTTGCGAGCCGCTGCCGCCAGACCACTGACGATGGACACCGGAGTGGAAATGACCAGCGCACAAGGGCAAGCAACCACCAGAAGCACCAGTGCACGATAGATCCAGTCAGTCCACAATCCGCCCATAAACAGTGGTGGGAATACCGCAATCGCGACGGCGAAAAAGAACACCCCTGGCGTATAAATTTTGGCAAACTTATCAACGAACCGCTGGGTTGGAGCTCGCGAACTTTGGGCTTCTTCAACCGCGTGAATGATTCGAGCAAGGGTCGTATTGTTGGCCTCAGCTGTCACTCGATACTCGAAGGAGCCGGATTCGTTAATGGAGCCGGCATAGACAGGATCATCGACATCTTTTTCGATGGGCAAGCTCTCGCCCGTGATGGGCGCTTGGTTAACAGTAGAGTTACCAGAAGAGACTTTACCATCCAGGCCAATTCGTTCGCCGGGGCGGACACGAACCAAGGCCCCAATCTCGACCGTTTTTACATCGACTTCCAGCCAACTACCGTTGGGTTGGCGCACGGTAGCTCGTTCAGGGGTCAAGTCCATCAGCCCCTTGATCGCATTGCGCGCACGATCCAGCGATTTCGCTTCGACCATTTCCGCAACGGTGAAGAGAAACATGACCATCGCGGCTTCTGGCCACTGTCCGATCAACACCGCTCCGGTAACCGCGATGCTCATCAGCGCGTTGATGTTCAGGTTGAGGTGTTTGATCGAGATCAAACCCTTCTTGTAGGTCGTAGGCCCGCAGAGCACGATGGCGAACAAGGCTATGACCGCTATCACCCATTCAGGCGCGGAGTTAGTGAAGTGCAGGACTTCAGCACCCACGGCAGCGACACCGGAAAGCGCTAATGGCCACCATGTGCTCTTAGGTGATTCCGCCTGGGGAAGGACTTCTGGCGTATCTGCGCTGGTTGCATTGCCATTAGCCGTCAAAGGTTCGGCGTGCATGCCCAGCGATAGCACTGCTGCCTCGATACCCAAGGTGTCGGGTAGCTCGTGCCAGACAGCCATCGTGCGGTTCATCATGTTGAACTCGAGCTTTTGAATGCCGCTCATCTTCGCGAGCTTGTCCTCGATCATGGTCTGCTCGGAAGGACAGCACATCTGCCCAATCCTGAAACTGCTGAAACGAGTCGCTTCGTCGGTATTGGTGGGAGACACGTTTTCGATGCCGACTTTGGGACTACCCGCAGCAGATGGTGGGCAGCAAGCATCGATAAAAAGGTCATTATCAACCGTAGCAGCAGGCTGGCTCGGCTCGGCAAGGCTGTACAGGGCAGATGGCGGTGCTACGACAGCGCAGTTCGATTTACTGATATCGGAGCCGGGGGAGCAGCAACCCGCGCCCTTTACTGAAGAAGGCGCTGAGCTGACGTCCAAAGTTTTCGCGGAGCAGCAACTACTGTTGGACTGTGCTGTAGTTGTATTACACATAGTCGCGGCAGGTGCACAGCAGCCGGTCGGTGCTGCCGGGTCAAATACCTCAACGGCGGCGTCACTTTTCGGTGTTTGTTCATCACCGCAACAGCTTTTCATAAAGGCACTCTCCACAATTTATTGTGAAGAGTGAACACCCTATAGCCACTATAAGGTCAAGCGGATTGTCGAGCCCGGTGAGCTTTTTTCATTCCGCATTCCGCACGCGCCCTTATTAACGAGCTTGGTTGATTTCGCTCCAAATCAGATCGTAGAGCTGTTGAGCGCCGAAGTTAGTCAGGGGTTTACCGTTAACGAAAAATGTCGGTGTTCCCTTCACACCTACAGTTTTGGCATCAGCGGCATCTCTTTCTATCGTGGCGGTGATCTCCGGCGACATCATGTCCTCACGAGCCTTAGCCACGTCCAAGCCCGCTTGGGCCGCTACGTCCCAAGCTGCTGATGCTTTCGCATCGTCATGCCACTGCGGTTGAGCAGCGAGGACAGCTTCAAGTACCGGCACAAAAACACCCTGCTTACGTGAAGCCTCGAGCAGACGTATGGCTTCTTCAGACCCTACGTGAAGCTTCACATAGCGCAGCACTAAGCGAACATCGCCTGGGTGTTGTGACATCATCTTTTTGACGATAGGGTAGAAGGCACGGCAGCTTTCACAAGATGGATCGAAGAATTCTACGATTGTCACCGGGGCGTCGGCAGGGCCGAAGCTTGGTGAGTTAAACCGCACTAGCGCGCTGGTTTGCGGTACAGGTGCTGTAGCCTGGGGCACAGTGGCAGCACGATTGTAGAAAAATGCTGCGACGGCAAAGCCTACGATGGCTAGCACGCTGATGGAGAGGACGACGGCGCGTCTGCTCATACGGTAAATCTCCGACGGATAAGAACGAGAAAAATGATCAGCAGGCTGAACACGCCCAGCGATAAAAGTGGCAGCGGAACACCACTGAGGATGGTCATGTCGGCACCGGAGCAGGAAGGGCCGGCCCCGCAAGGTTTGATGCTTTCAGGAATCAGTCCGAAATAAAGCAGGTTGTGATACAGAGCGATGAGCCAACCCATGACTGCTAATGGCAGTGCATAGCGCCAAACACCGGTGTCCGATAAACAGCAGGCGACGCCCAATACCAGGACGAGTGGAAACATGAAGGCTCGTTGAAACCAACAGAGCACACAGGGCAGTTGCCCCATGACTTCACCAACGAATAGCACGGCGATTGTTGATACCAGAGCAAGCAACCAGGCACAGAGCAACAGCGCCCAAGCTCCGGATTGATGTTGTTTTAAGGGGGCTTCCATAGGATTCAGTCCACTTTTCTATTGAGCGCACGCAGATTTGCTTATCGCCTAAGGCGCGTAGAATGAAGATTCTAGCAACTATAAGGTCAAGCGAAATGAGTTCGACCAAATACACAGTCGGTGATCTGGCGAAGGCGACTGATACCAAAGCGGTGACCATCCGCTATTACGAGCAGGTCGGCCTCCTGCCTTCTGCAGGGCGTTCAGCATCAGGCTATCGCTTCTACACCGACGAGGAGCGCGACCGTCTATTGTTCATCCGACGTAGCCGCACACTGGGCTTCAGCCTTGACGATGTTCGAGAGTTGCTGGGCTTTGCGGATAACCGCGACGCTTCCTGCGCCAGGGTGGACGCAAAAATCGAGGGGCAGTTAGAGCAGGTTCGAATGCGCATCCGAGACCTGCAAGGCTTGGAGGTGGAGTTGGAGCGTTTGATTGCTTGTTGCGAGGGCGGCGTGATCGAGCAGTGCCGTATTATCGAGTCGATGTCCAATCCCCGTTAAGGATGCTAACCGGCCACCCCACAATTTTGGCGGGAGTCCTGTTGAATGAACTGATCATTTATATCGACTATGTGGTGGTTTCGACTCCGTCTTGGCGGTATCAAGAGTCGCAGGTGCAATGACGTAACGCACGCCGTTGAGGGATGAACCAACGCTTGGGCTTTGATGCCTATACCGGCTAGAGCGTTTGCGTTGATCATAGTGATTGACTCTCAGATTCAGTGATAGTCATAGAAGTGGGCATGCTGCTGCCCGTTATTTCCGTCCACACTGTTAACTGTGGCAGGATTAAAATGACATGCCTTCAGACACCTGAATCAGCATTTCTTCAACTAGATGTGTGCCGTGAGACGTAGTGACCATTGCCAGTGGGCTTTTTCCCAAAAAACGGGCTTTGGGTTTGGAAAGCCATTGTTTGGCCTTCCCTTCGTCCCCGAACATGATCTCGGCCATGGCGGTAATGTGTGCGAACCGGAACAGGCGATCGCTCTCATCCGACGTTAAAAGCTGATCGCTTGCCAATTTTGTTTTGAGCGTTTTGGGGTGAATGATTATGTCGCGTTCTTGCGGATTTACGGTGCCATCAGCACAAAGCGATGAAATCAGGCCGGCCGAAAAGCCAGCTACTATCATGTCGTGAATGTCTTGATCCGAAGCGTTGGAAGGGATATGGAGATACGCAGCCAACCGCTTGCGGTAAGCATGATAGGCATCCTCACGCAGGACTCCAGCAAACATCGGCCGTACTGATATTGCACTGTTCATGGGCGTCAGCACTAATGTGCCATTCGCTATCGTTAGCTCTAAATGATCACCAACACCTAACCCCATTTGGTCAAGCAACTCTGGAGGTAGGTCAATGATGATGTCGCCAGTACCGTCCTCAGTATTCTGGCACTTGACTATCCAATGCTCGCTCATGATTGTCCGGCCCTCATCCGCGACTAGAGAATGACACACATCATTATGCTCGGGCGCAGAGCTGACCAAAGGAACGTGCACTCCTCCAGTAGACATGCACTGCCGCTGCTCGAACGCCGGATAGCGAGTGCAACAGCAAAAAATGGGGCAATGGCTTTGCCGCCTTTCCACCGTCACATGGTTACGAGCTTGAGCGTGATCTGGCAACTACACGAAAAGGATATGACATGAACCCTGATGAGCTTTATGTTTCCGTCGACGTCGAGACTTCTGGACCTATACCAGGCGAATACAGCCTGCTTTCCATTGGAGCTTGCCTTGTAGATCAACCTGCCACGTCCATCTATCTTGAACTACGACCTGACAGTCCAAAACACGACCCAGAAGCACTGGCAGTATCGGGGCTGAGTCTGGAGAAGCTGGAGCGCGAAGGACTCACTCCGCAACAGGCGATGCTGACATTTGGTGAATGGCTGAAATCGTCCTGCCAAACGGGGCAAAAGGTCATTTTCGTAGGACTCAATGCGCCGTTTGACTGGTCATTCGTCAATTACTACTTCCACAAATACCTGGAAACCAACCCCTTTGGTTTTACCGCCATCGACATGAAGGCCTACTTTATGGGCGCTTTAGGTTGCAGCTGGCAGGAAACAAAATCATCCAAGATGACCGCTGCGCTGAAGCCACTCAGCGAGCCGAACCATAACGCATTGGATGATGCCCGCTTTCAGGCAGAGCTCTTCGCCCTGATGCTAGCGGGTAAAGATAAACGCTGACCTGCCTTCCACCTCACGGACTTAAAGCTCATCTGACCCAGGCTGCCTCAACATATCGGCCGTCCCTGAACGACCACGCCTTGATACCTTCAGGTTTTTCGGACTTGCCGACAATAACGGCTATCGGGTGCGGCAAATCCTGCGTGTAACGTGCAGCAAATTTGGAGAAACTTCCGATATCTGCCGGAGAGATCACCGGAACGGATTGGGGGTGTGTATGCCAGTAGCCCACCAGACGTAACCCTTGTTCGTTGGCAGCCCTGATCTCCTGACGGCACCGCTCCGCATCCAACTCTAGCCAAGACCAACCTGACCGATCGGCGCGATGAGGCACCGTGGCCAAGGCCAACAGCAGACCTTTCGGATCAACCGGATTGACGAATAACTGTCCCCCTCGCTCCACGCCAAAAAGGCCCTGCCGATGACTATCGAAGATGTTCGCGACAGCTTGGGACACCAATAGCTCGGTATTCACCTCCGGCCATCGCCAGCGCCATGCGATATCCGTCATACCATTTCATCCTTATGTTCCGGCCATCCGCGCTCGAGTAGGAGTTGCTGCGCCCCCTCTGGAAGTTTGGGCCCATGGTATTGGCCTCCTAGGCTCGGCACATCTTCAGGCCTGTAGATACTGCTGACCCAAGATGCAGTGGTGATGTTGCAGGTCAATGCACGTAAAGCCGTGTGCGACACCATAGAGGCGATATTGGTCATCCCCAGCGATCCGCCTGGAATAAAGCTCTCCCCACAAGCGGGCAGTGGAACCACACCTCCTCCCGGCCACTCGGTAAACTTATGAAGAAAATCGCCGATGTCCGTGAATAAATGACGGCCATCAAAGGTACCGGCTGGTGCGAATAGCGCGTGGCCTACCTGGGTATACGGTTCGCTCCAGGCTTGTAAAAGTCCCCAAGAAACGCCGCTGGATTTGGCTCGCCATACAGTGACCTCCGACTGCCAGTCCGCTGTCGTAATCACCACAAGATCTGCGTTATCGAACACTTCTGGTTTGCTGCTCATAACTACTTCGGCGAAAGTCGAATAAGCGGTGCATTCTGTAGTCGGAAGATCTAACAGAATCTTGTCCCTCAACGCTGAGGCTTTCAGCCTCCCTAGGCTATCCGCTCCCAGAACGTGCCTACCCAGATTGGCTGACACCAGAGTGTCAGGGTCGATGAGGGTAAGGTGGCCGACACCGGAGCGTGCCAGTTGTATTGCCACCGCACTGCCTAACGAGCCAACGCCAACACAAACGACCCGAGCATTTTCAAGGTGCTTTGCAGTGCCGCTTATATCGCGGGACAGAATGGACGCACGATCAAGCACGTCTAGGGCAGTTGCGCGGACAAGTGCCGGAGGATGTGCATTTGCGATGGCTGGCCGGCGGCGCGCTGTGCGCAAGCCAAACTTTGCCCCCCGCTCTTGCTGTACGCCAAGCGAGCGCACATTGAGGCAATAAGTTGGAGCATCCGTCCCCCCAGGAAGCTCCAGGACAATCCATCGACTCGCCAACGTTCCATGCAGCTCAAACCATGCCAGCAATTGCTCGGCATCGTCTGGTTGAAGGTGTGGCGTGAGCCACAGCAATAAATCTTCTGGATCCGGGGTGCGGATATCCGGATAAGTCTGAAGCTTAACGTAAAAACCAGGAGTTTCGGCCGCGCGAATGACAGCGGAGCGCCCGACAACCCGTCGGTAATGCCCTTTGAGTGCAGCTATGTTCGATGCTAGCCAAACCGTTTCCTGACCGGATGGCACAGCCCGGCGCGGATCGCTGAGAGCAAACAACTGCGAGGCAGCCTGAGGTCGATCCAAAAGTAAAAGGTTCTGGTACGACTGTCCGTGCTGAAAAGACCAGTAGGTAGTGATCTCATTCTGAAATTCGATATCGCGCGCTGCCTGACTTGATCCCATCTTGGACAACGAAACGATCTGGGCCAAGCGAGCAAGGCTGTCCTCTACCACGACCTCCGGGGAGCCCATAATGGGGCGTTCCTGAAAGCCATGAAGGCAAAGCCCCGACTTAGTGGCATGCGGCCAAACCAGCCATGGAGAAGGTTCGACGTTCAGCCGCAAGAGCCCACGGGGAAAGTTGGAGGGGAAACCAATACGCAGTCGCCGCTCCTGCCCCGTGTAATCGATGGGCAAGGGGAAGTGAAAGCACGCCGCTTCGTCAGCCCGCATGGGTGCGGGCTGGAGCAATGCATCAGCTGCATCCTGACCTAGGGTATCTCGCAGTGCGGCGATTCCGCGCTGCAATGGCGTCTTAAGAGGATCAGCCAAGGCGTCCAACTGGCTTTACGCTCGACTGAGAGGTTCCGCCACCGCTGGCCCCTCCGAAGAGCGAACCCATCGAAGCAGAGTTTCGAGTAGTGCCATCCGGTCGGCCAGGCATCGTCCAATTCGCAGGGATTTCATTGTTTACTGTTGTGATGAACGCCGGCGCAATACCGAAGTTCTTTTTCACTGCCTCGGCAAAAGAATCATTGGATTCAAAACTTTCCAAACCTAATGACACAGAAGCACTGGCGTCCGCATGCCATTTGGAAAATGCTTGACGATAGCCTTGCCCCTCACCCGGTCGATTCCACTTCTCTGCAAAGTTTTCGCCGTTATCGGCAGGGTTGCAGACAAAGCAATCGCTACCTCTATACGCAATGTGCTGCGGTATTCTGCGAACGATTTCCAAAATTGCATCGAGCGGTGCCAATGGCTTTGACTGGGACTCTTTCACGACATCCAGGTATGCGTGAGTGGCCAGGGTCGTAATGACCGCAGAAATTGGGCGAGTATCAGCGCTTTTTGTCTTGATAGCCCATTCATCGCGATGCCGCTTCAGCAGCTTTATGGTCGCGCGCAGGGGATCTTGATCGATGTAATCCTGATAGTGCGGCAAAGGATCTTGTGTCGCGGCATCAAGCATTCTCTGGCTTTTGGCAATCACCAAGCTTTCCAGAAAGATTTCCTGGGCGGAAGCGACCTGCAACCAATTCGAGTAAGGAATAGGGCTGCTTGCTTTCCACCCTGTGACCCGATCCGGAACCTCCAGCTTACCCTCGCCGTTTGCTTCGCCATTTCCGTTGATCGCGCGTGCAGGTGTGACGTCGATGTGGAAGCCTGGATTTTCGTCGGCATAAACGATGCGGATGCCCCGACGTAATTGTTTAACTTCTTCCTGAACGCGGGAGCCTTCCCTAAAACGCTGCTCAATCGCCTCTAGAACTTCCTTCGCACTAGCGCCTTGAGCGTGAGGGAGCCAGATAATCGCGTCCGCATCAATGGTGTCCAGATCCGCAGGCGCGCCGGGGATTGGCTTGATGGTCGTTTTCAGCCGCATCGAGCCTTGAACGAAGATATGGGCCTCAGCGAGCAGCGGGTTGTCGGAAGCCGAGAGGATTTTTTCCAGTTGGGAGTAGCGGTCATTTATTTTTTCGTACTGCGCTTCCGACAGCGAGATTTCCCGCGCGGCGCGAAGCAGAAAATATTCCCAACTGCTGCGCTTGGTCTGTTCGTTGCTCAATAGCATTTACCTAGCCTCCTGGGCCACCGAGCCCAATTGCAGTGTTTGCGTAAACCGATCCTGGTTTTCTTTGTCCCGATCGAAGATCAGGTACGTATGTTGATGCTGCGTTGTGAGCAACGCGCCAAACTCGATGGCCAATGCCGCAGGAATAGCGGCGAAGACGTGGATAGGGTCAGGAGTCAGAGCTTCAAGCTGACTCAGTCGTATTTGAAGTGCGTCGCGAAAGGCATGAATCACTCGACGGTTCTGTACCATCGCATAGCTTGGTTCTGGGATCGACAGCTCTGCAATACGTGCACCCGGCAGAGCGTCGGTCACGTCGCGAACTGGGACTTGCGCAGAAATGGAGAGCACCAGCGCCAGTGGCCCGTCGCCTTCGGGGGGAGGTGTAAACAAAAAAACGGGCGGCTCAGCGGACTGATCGGGCCAGCGCAAACGATGTTCGCGGTGAAAGGAGAAGATCAAGCGCTTGGAACGGTCGCCGATACTCTGGCCCAGCATCATCAAAGCCGGGATGTCGGCCAAGCCGACTACTGCCAGCGCGGGCGAGTCGCCGTAGGTACCGCCGCGACGCTTGAGTTGCTGTTCCAGCTCATACTGGATGCTGTCTTTGACGTTCAGCCAATAGGTAGTGTCGCGGCCGCGTGGTCCTGGCGCAGGGAAAGTGATTTTGATGCCTTGATCGAAGGCGGTTAATCCCTCGGCGGACATCGCAGTCAACAGATCGCGAACGGGAATATCGTTGATTGTCTGAAAATGCTGACTTTGGACGATGAGAGGAATGGCTCTACCACCATCGGGGGTCGTTGCGGCGAGTCGGATGCGTTCCAGGTACGCTTGGTGTAAACCACTCAAATCATTTTCAGGATACCCATCTGCGTCACGATCAATTTTGTCATGACAACCTGGGCACAGGAGCATCAGATTAGCGGTATCGTTTGTGTGCGCCTCAGCATCATGATCCGCGCGTCCCCGAGGGCCTTTGGGACTGGCGGGCAGAATATGCGCCACTTCGCCCCATCTCATTGGCTTGCCGGCACGATAGTCGAACGTCAGATCCGTACCGCACAGTTCACAATGACCAGCGGTCTGTGTCCATACGATCCGCTTCGTCTCATCATTTGTGTTGAAGCGCCCGCTTGCGGGCTTAGCGTCTTCTTGTTCTGCCATTCCGACCTACCCCCGAGAAACATCCATGATTGAAAACGATGATGGCAAGATAAGATCATATTAAGGTCATTTGCCTCAATTTCAAGAGAGATATGAGGGTGACGAATGCTGAGTCGGCTTTGAGCCAGAATGCTCTTGGCCCATCGAAACGCAGTGGTGGCAGCGTTCGTTTTCTGGCAAGTGCTGGTGGGTTAATGGCACTGACCACAGCGTATGTATCGAAATTAGCGAGTTTATGCAAAAGACATAAACTCGCTAATTTCAATACACATCGCGCACAGGCCTGATGAAAACGAGCTGTGCAGCTCAAACGAGGCTGCAAGAGCAGCCCCTTTTGTGCATTTTCTCCGCGTCAGTCCCTGCCAAGCTCAGCGGATAGGTTTCGACGGCGCATGAGCTGATAGGCAGCCGGAATCACAAACAGCGACAGCAAAGGCGCCGTGACCATACCGCCAATCATCGGGGCGGCAATGCGGCTCATTACCTCGCTGCCGGTACCGCTTCCCAAAAGTATAGGTAACAAACCAGCGATAATCACCGCCACGGTCATGGCCTTGGGGCGAACGCGCTGCACAGCGCCTTCACGAATCGCGGCCATTAACCCGCGTTCTGTGTTGTCACCGAGGTCTTGACGCTCGGCCCAGGCATTTTTCAGGTAGAGCAGCATGATCACGCCAAATTCGGCAGAAACGCCGGCCAAGGCGATAAAGCCAACCCCGGTGGCAACCGACAGGTTGAATCCCAACAGATAAAGAAACCATGCACCGCCCGTGAGGGCAAATGGCAGCGTGGCCATAATCAGCAGGGCCTCGTCGAAGCGGGCAAATGTCAGGTAAAGCAGGACGAAGATGATCAGCAGCGTGGCAGGGACCACCAGTTTTAGTCGTGCGTTGGCCCTCTCAAGAAATTCGAACTGACCTGAGTAGCTCAGGCTCATGCCGGGCTGCAACTTGACCTGCTCGCTGACGAGCCGGCGCAAATCGGCGACTACGGAGGCAATATCCCGGCCGCGCACGTCGATGTACACCCAGCCTGAAGGCCGTGCGTTTTCACTTTTGAGCATCGGCGGCCCGTCGTTGACCTTGATCTTCGCCACTGTGCCAAGGGTGATCTGGCTGCCTAGCGGGGTGTAGATTGGCAACTGCTCCAAAGCGCCAAGCGAATCCCGCCATTCCCGAGGGTAACGGACGTTGATTGGGAAGCGTGCAAGCCCTTCAATGGTCTCGCCGACATTTTCACCGCCGATAGCGCCGGACACGATCGACTGCACATCGGCGATATTCAGTCCATATCGGGCGGCGGCTTTTCGGTCGATATCCACGTCGATGTAACGTCCACCGGTCAATCGCTCGGCCAGCGCCGAACTGACACCGGGTACGCTCTTGGCCACTCGCTCGACCGCCTGAGTCGCGGAATCAATCTCCGTCAGATTGGTGCCGGCAATCTTTACACCAATGGGGCTTTTGATCCCCGTAGCCAGCATATCGATTCGGTTGCGAATCGGTGGTATCCAGATATTGGTCAACCCAGGAACTCGCACGACTCGGTCCAGCTCTTCCACCAGTTTTTCCTGAGTCATGCCTGGGCGCCATTGCTCCTGTGGCTTGAACTGGATAGTGGTTTCGAACATCTCCAGCGGCGCCGGGTCGGTGGCAGTTTCGGCACGTCCCGCTTTACCGAAGACATGTTCGACCTCCGGCACGGTTTTGATGAGGCGGTCGGTCTGTTGCAGCAGTTGGGCCGCTTTCTGTGCGGACAATCCAGGCAGAGCCGAAGGCATATAGAGCAGGTCGCCTTCATTCAAAGGCGGAAGAAACTCGCCACCTAAGCGCGACATTGGCCAAAGCGCACTAAAAAACACCAACGCTGCCACCAGCAGCGTGATCCTCGGTCGCCGCAGCACTGCATCCAGAGCCGGCTGGTAGATCCGAATGAGCCAGCGGTTCAGCGGATTGTTTTTTTCACTAGGAATCCGTCCTCGAATCCAATAGCCCATCAATACCGGCACCAAGGTCACTGACAATCCTGCTGCGGCGGCCATGGCGTAGGTTTTTGTGAAAGCCAGCGGGCCGAACAACCGCCCCTCTTGCGCTTGCAGGGTGAACACCGGAATGAACGAAAGGGTGATGATCAACAAACAGAAGAATAGAGCTGGTCCAACTTCAGCCGCTGCTTCGGTCATTACATGCCAATGACGCTCACCCTTCAGTTCCTCACCAGGATTGGCGACGTGCCAGGCCTCAATCTTCTTGTGTGCGTTTTCGATCATTACCACAGCAGCATCGACCATGGCGCCGATGGCGATGGCTATCCCGCCCAAGGACATGATGTTCGCGTTAATCCCTTGGTAGCGCATGACAATAAAGGCCATCAGCACACCGACCGGCAGGGAAATGATCGCCACCAGGGACGAGCGCAGGTGCCAAAGAAAGATCCCGCAAACCAATGCGACAACGATGAACTCTTCGATGAGCTTGTGGCTGAGATTTTCCACAGCACGGTCGATCAGCTTGCTGCGATCGTAGGTGGTGACGATTTCCACCCCGGCCGGCAGGCTGCTTTTCAGTTCGTCGAGTTTGGTTTTGACCGCCGCAATGGTCTCGCGAGCATTCTTACCGCTGCGCAAAATCACCACGCCGCCAACCGTCTCGCCTTCGCCGTCGAGTTCGGTGATGCCACGGCGCATCTCCGGCCCCAACTGGATCGTGGCGACATCGCCCAAGTTCACCGGCACACCGCCCGATCCCAGCTTGAGTGGGATCGCCCGAAAATCATTGAGCGTTTTCAAGTAGCCGGAAGCCCGCACAATGAACTCGGTCTCTGCCATCTCCAGCACTGCACCACCAGTTTCCTGGTTAGCCTTGCCGATCGCTTCGCTCACCTCGGCCTGCGTAATACGAAGGCTGGCCAATTTGAGCGGATCTAGCTGTACCTGGTACTGCTTGACCATGCCGCCCACAGTGGCCACTTCCGCCACATTGGGCAGGGTCTTGAGTTCAAACTTGAGAAACCAGTCCTGAAGGGCGCGTAGCTGTGCCAGATCATGCCCGCCACTGCGATCCACCAGCGCGTACTGGAAGATCCATCCTACGCCTGTCGCATCTGGCCCCAACGCCGGCTTGGCGCTGGCCGGCAAGCGGCTTTGTACTTGGCTCAAATACTCCAACACCCGCGAGCGAGCCCAGTACAAGTCAGTGCCGTCTTCGAAAAGCACATAGACAAAGCTGTCACCGAAAAAGGAATAACCACGCACCGTCTTGGCACCTGGTACTGAGAGCATGGTGGTGGCCAACGGATAGGTGACCTGGTTCTCGACAATCTGGGGTGCTTGTCCCGGATAAGGGGTGCGGATGATCACCTGCACATCGGACAAGTCTGGTAGCGCATCAATGGGCGTGCTCTGCACCGACCAAAGGCCCCAGGCCGTGATAAACAGCGTCGCCAGTAGCACCAGGAATCGGTTGGTTACTGACCAACGAATAAGGGCAGCAATCATGGCTGGCCCCCTGATTTGTCCAGACGCTCAACACGCAATCCGTCGTCGGTCTGATTCACGCCTATCCGGACCTTGTCGCCCGTTTTAAGGCCCTGCATCAGAGCGGGATTGGCGAGCGGGAACGTCATCGTCATGCCAGGCATGCCCAGCGTCTTGAAAGGGCCGTGAGCGAGAGTGACTTCCTTATCGTTGATCTCAACGATTTGCCCATCCGCTTCATGCAAACCCGCGGCAGCTGCACTGGTGGGTGAAGGTTCCTCTGATTTGGCCACGATGCCCTTAAGACTGGCCTCCGAGTCGAGCAGGAACTGGCCAGAGCTAACCACTTTCTGGCCCTCTTCCAACCCTTTCAATATGGCCGTCTTGCCATCGCCTTCCTGCCCAAGTTGCACCTCCACGGGACGATAGCGACCGGCGCCTTCAGCGAGCATCACTAGGGCACGTCGACCGGTGCGAATGACCGCCTCGCTCGGCACCCACAGCACACTTTGCTCCGTTGAGCGATTGAGGCTCACTCGTGCAGTCATACCCGGCCTTAGACGGCCTTCTGGGTTAGGTAATTCGACGCGCACGCGAAGGGTGCGACTATCGGGATTGGTTTCTGGAAGAATCGCGCTTACCACGCCATTGAGCACGACGCCTGGGAACGCGGGCAAACGCGCCTCAGCCACTTGCCCCAGCTGAATCGACCCCGATTCAGTCTCCGGGACCGCCAGAGCCAGCCAGACGTTACTCAAACCATTCACGCGTGCCAGTGTTTCGCCGGCAGCAACTGTCATACCTTCGCGCACATCGAGTTCTTGCAACACCCCACTGATGGGGCTGGTGAGGGTCAGGTTTGGTTGGACTTTGCCACTGCGCTCTACTTGAGCAATCGATGCCGCCGGCATCCCGGTGAGCCGCAAACGCTGGCGAGCCGCTGCCAGCAAGCCCGCATCGCCACTACGCTTGAGTGCGAGAAACTCCTCCTGAGCCGCAGACCACTCCGGGACAAGAATATCCGCCAAAGCGGCGTTGGCTTTAATCACATCGCCAGGAGCGCGGGCATACACACGCTCGACGAAACCCGCCGTACGGGCCTGGATGACGGCAACGTCGCGCTCGTTGAAGGTCAATACACCCACAACATCCAGACTCGAATCAAACACACCTCGACTGACAGTAGCCAGTCGCACGCCAAGATTCTGGGTCAGGCTTGGATCAATGCGAACAGTGGCGCTGTCCCCCTTGCTATCCGCGTACTGAGGGACCATCTCCATGTCCATGAAGGGCGACTTACCCGGCTTATCGAATTTCTGTTGTGGGTACATGGGGTCGTACCAATACAGAACCTTGCGATCGACTGATGGCTTCGGCTTCTGCTCCGATGCTGCATCCGGTACTGCGCTCACCCTCGGTTGGGCCAACCAGTAACCACCGGCGACTCCCAAAGCAATTGAGATGCTGACAACAAAAACCCCTTTCCATGTTCGAGAGATCATTGAGCGGACTCCCCATAGGCGAAATACAGGCGAGCGCTGGTGAGAGCACGCTGCTCTTCAACATCAATCTGCTTGAGTCGGGCTTCGATAAGCTCGCGCCGAGCGGCCACGACGGAGTTCAAATCGCCCTTGCCGGCGCGATAGCTAGCCATAGTGAGCTCGACCTTTTCTTTAGCCAAAGGGAGCAGACTGCTCTGGGATCGATGGACGGCGCGATTCAGGCGCTCATAGTCGGCCACCTGATCTTCTAGTTGCTGGGTGTGCTCGCGTGAAAGGACTTCACGCTCAGCCTCAAGCTGGTTGAGTTCCGCGTGCTTGGCTGCAATTTTGGGGTTTTGTCGTGAGTCAGGAAACAGCGGTAGATCCCATGAAAATTGCACGCTGACCATGTCGCCGAACTCTCGGCCGCGATTCTGATAGTCGACTTCCCAGCTCCAATCCGACTGTTTTTCCGCTTCGGCTTCACGGACCTTGGCTTGCGCTTCGCGGGTCATTGGTTCAAACGCTGCCAATTCTGGGTGATGTTGCAGCTTATGAGAGTAACCAGATGCGTCGACAGGCCATTCAGGCAAGCTACCCACAGGTTTGTCGTTGGCGGCCGGTCCAATCCAGCGCTTCAGGGCCGCTCGGGCCTGCGCTCTCTGGCGAATCAGATCGTCCTGCTGCTCTTCCAGTTGTGCCGCTTCCTGTTTGGGCGTTACTGCATCAGCAGGTTGAGCGCCGCCGCCGGCAATTTGTGCCCGGACGGTATCGGCCAGCAGACGGTTTTCTTTGTAGAAGTCCTGAAACAGCGTGTCTTTGCGCTCAACCGAGTAGCTGTTGATCCAGGCCAACGCCGTGGCCTGACGAACCTTTAGACGTTCGACCCGGCGCTCAGCGGCTGCGCGGTCAATGGCCGCATCAGCGACCTCGACTCGGGCTTTGCGCTTGGCGCTGTTGGGCATCTCCTGACTGACTCCGACCATTCGCATAGTCATGAAGTCCTGGTCGATGCTCCAACGATCCGGGCCCCCAATGGGGTAGTTCTGTACGCCTAGCAGCAACTTGGGATCGGGTAGTTCACCAGCGGGGATGGCCGCACTACTGGCAGCCTGAATTTTCGCGTCTTGTGCAGTCAGCGACGGCGCATTGTTTTCAGCAAGCTGCAAAGCTTCATCGAGTGTCAATGCAGCAGCGAGACTCGGCAAGGCCAGTACGCTTGCCGCCAAGATGGTCACGAGGGGCCACCCTGTGCAATAGCACTTGGATTTCATGGTCACGATTCCTGTGATGATCCACCGCGCGCCTCATGAGACATGCGCGCAGATATGCCATCCCGCATGACGCGGAATGAGGCTCAGTGTGGTACAGGAATCAAATGCGGGGAGGTCGCCATACCCCTGATGGGGTTTGCACAGGATGGGAATCTATGGAGATGGACGCTTCGAGGGGGCTAGATAGGGTCACCGGAGGCTTGACGATGGAGACTTGCAGCATGCCGCCGGTCTTGCACTCCTGGCCCGGCTTACAGGGTTTTCCGTGCTCGGTGGGACTTTTCATGTCATGGCAGCAGTCTTGGCCCATGCCGTCCATCATTGCCATGCCCATGGTTTGCATGGGGCACGGCTCTGTCGGCGCCTGAACACCCGCCATCCCGCTGAGGGGAAGCGCAAGGCTAATCAGTAAAATCAAGCAAAGCCGTAGATAGCGTGTCATGTGCTGAAGTGTAGCCAGTAGAAATGGTGCTAACAATCACGTTCCAGGCTTCTTGGTTAGGTGCCAGACACCTCTATTCCGCGCTCATTTCCATTTCAGGACTTAGCGTGCCTAACCATGCGACAAGACAGATGATGAGGATTGCCATCAGGAATTCGAATTTCATGCTGCGGCGCAAGGCATTGACCGCTACAGAGTATTGACCATTGCGAACTGAGCGCTCCAATAGCGGGCTTAAGTGAAAGCGGTTCAGCGTGGCTAAAACGATCATTCCAGCAAAGAGCAGGATCTTCAAAAACAGCAACTGACCATAGGTACTCAGCATGACCTCATCAAGGTTGGGACCGACGATGAAAAGGTAATTTACTACTCCCGTTACGCTTATGATCGCAACGACCACACCGCCGGCCGACTCAAAGCCAGTCAGCACGCGGGCAAGAATTCGTGCTTCCTCTTCACCCTTCAGTGATTTCAACCGCAGCAGTAGGGCGAAGGCCGCTAGAGCACCCAACCAGCCACCCGCCGCTAATAAATGGAAAATATCGCTGAGAAAATGCCAGTAGCGGCGGCTGCCTTCGTCCATGGCACCATGCCCTGTCCAGGCTAGCGTGGCCAACGCGATTGCTCCACAGACGGTGACGATCCAGAGGCTGGGTGTCGGAAATCGTTTATTCAACGCGACGCCCAGAATTGCCCCCACCAAGGCGGCTATCCGAACCATCCAGGTCAACCCAACATCGGTGCCCATGATGACCATTTCAAAAATGTGATGATGTAGCTCCATAAGCTCCGATACACCGCTCATTGCTTTTGCAAGCAACAACATCGCAGCAAGGGACAGAGCTACACCTGCAACAGAGGTACCGTAAAGAAGCGACTCAAAGTTCAAGACCGTGCCCGATACCCTTTCCTTTCCCTTGAGGCTGTACAAGCCAAATATGGCCAGTCCAAATAACAACATCAGGTCAAAATAGAGAGTAAAGCGAACCACGATATTTAATGAGTCGCTCATGGATCATTTCACTTTGAATGAAAAGTTGCCGGTGATCGGGTGAGTATCCGAGGACACTGCACGCCATTCAACTTTGTAGGTGCCGGTGGTCAGCGGTGCAGCCGGCGTAATCACCATAGTTTTCGGATCACCACCAGCAGCGACGGCGGCCTTTACACCCATTGGTGAGTTAGGCATGCCAGGCATGTCGGTCATGATCAGCTTTGCACCGGAGAACTGAGTGGTGAGATTCTCAGAAAAATGCAGTTCGATTTTCGACGGAGCCGCCGCATCCGAGCCTTCTGCCGGAGTGGAAGCAAGAAGTTTTGGATGTGCCTGGGCCACTGCACTCAGAAGCAAACCAGCAGTGATTGCAACCGCCACGGACGTAGTTTTAAGGAATGACATGCAAGACTCCTCACAGCAAGCGCTGTTGATTCGAGGTTTTTTGGGAGGAACTAGTTTTTAATTTCGTTAAAAACCACTGTTGATTAACTCGGAGCCCCCGTCCTCTTCGCCAAGTTGAACAGGAGAAACTCGCTAGCCCTAACGTCACAGTGCGAGAACACGATGCCACACGATCACAAACTGTTCGATTACATTTCAGTCAGCTTGATACGATGTTTGGCATCTAATCGTTGAGCGTAGCAAGGCCTGGAGAAGAGACGGCGTACCGCAGGACCGGGGAGTTCAATCACTCCGCAAATTCGCAGAGGCGTAGCTAACCGCAGAACGCCAAGACGCCGTTGATCACAAATGTTTCCTCGCTCAGCTAACCGTGGAATCGACGGCCGGAAACTCAAGATGAAAAGCCGTTTTCCCGTCGCCTGACGTACACCAGATCTTGCCATTGTGCGCTTCGACAATTGATCGGGTAATCGACAGACCTAGCCCTGCGTTGCTCGGACTTCCTTCTCGCCGCGCTGGGTCCACGCGATAAAAACGATCAAACAGCTTTTCAAGATGTTCGGGGGCAATGGGCTCACCATGGTTTTCCACGACAACCGTTACCGACGCGTCCTTGTGCTGAATATCGACACTGATTGACGTCCCTTCATAGGTGTAGCGCAGCGCATTTGAGAGTAGATTGGAAATCGCTCGGTGGAGCATAAGGACATCACCTCGCACGCTCCCCCGTCCTGAAACCTTAAGCTCGATCCCTCGTTCATCAGCCAACAGGCGGTAGTACTCAAGCAATTTTTCCACGACAGCCACCAGGTCTATTGGCTTGTTCTCGTGCGTAATTAGACCATTGTCAGATTTCGCCAGAAAAAGCATGTCATCAATCATCCGGCTCATGCGCTTCAAGTCATCAAGATTGGAGTACAAATTGTCTTCGTAGTCCTCGATGTTTCTTTTTCTCGAAAGCACCACTTCAGTGTGGGTCATCAAGTTGCTCACGGGGGTCCGTAGTTCGTGGGCAATGTCTGCCGAAAAGTTGGATAACCGGACAAATGCATCGTCGAGCCTGGATAACATGGCGTTGAACGACAACACCATCTGTTGAAGCTCTTTCGGAACGGGTGCCAGGGGAATACGCTCCTTGAGTGATTTTGCTGACATGGAGGCAGCTACCCGTGTGACCTGGCGGATAGGCCGCATGCCACTGCTAGCTACCATCCAGCCGAGTGCAGCACTGACCAATGCGCTGATCACCAACCCTATCCAAAACCATCGTTCGAGCGTCTCGAAAAAGGACATATGCTGAGTAACGTCAAAAATCAACATGACAGTTAATGGCCTTTCTTGTCCCGTCACTACGGATTGGGCAGTCACACCACGGAACATCTGCTCTTGCTCCCGCCATTCCCAGACGGTTGTGTTTGTGGTTGTGCGAAACGCCTTCGGAACGTCGACCGGGCCGGGATCCGCAAACAGCACCTTGCCGTCGCCATCGATGATAAGCGCAGTCAAATCACGGTGTGCGCCCAGCAGCGCTTCTAACTCCGGTTTAGCCTCGCTGAATTGATCGATGTTGCTCAGCCCGGACAAGATCCGCTGAGTCGAGTGGAGTTTTTCGTACAATGCCTGCTGATCCAGCATCTTAAAATGATGCCGGCTGAGGTTATTGAAACTGAGTCCGGCGACCGTGAGCACAGCCGTTACCGCGAGCATAAACATCAGACTCATACGAGTCGTCAGGGACATCCGGTTCATCACGACTCCGAATCTGGTGCATCGAGCATGTAACCCATTCCCCTTGAGGTATGAATCAACTTGACCTCAAAATCGTCGTCTATCTTGGCCCTGAGCCGTCTCACTGCAACCTCGATAACGTTGGTATCGCTGTCGAAGTTCATATCCCAAACCTGGGAGGCGATAAGAGACTTTGGCAGCACCTCCCCTCGACGACGCAGCAGAAGCTCAAGCAACGCAAACTCTTTGGCCGTAAGGTCTATGCGTTTGCCTCCTCGGATGGCTCGACGCTTGAGCAGGTCCACTTCAAGGTCAGCCAGTTTCATAAAGGTTTGCGAAGGTGCGCTGCTACCGCGACGCAGCAACGTTCTGACTCGAGCAAGCAATTCAGAAAACGCGAAGGGTTTGATCAGATAGTCATCCGCACCGAGTTCAAGTCCCTTCACTCGGTCTTCAACGCGGTCTCTGGCGGTGAGAAAAAGCACCGGGACGTCTTTCCCGGAAGCGCGAACCTTCTGCAGGACTTCCCAGCCATCCAAACCCGGCATCATGACGTCGAGAATCAGCAGATCATAGGCTTCGCTCAAAGCGTGCTGAAGCGCCTCTTTTCCATTCGTGAAACGGTCGACATTGAACCCGGCCTCGTTGAGCCCTTGCTGCAAATAGATACCTATTTTTGGTTCGTCTTCAGCGACAAGAAGTCTCATGAGGTCGTTCTCAGATAATGGTTAAGCGGAGTCTGCAACGAAAACTGGCAGCCAACCAGCAACTGACAGAAAAGTAATCTTGGCTTCAGGTAGATGTCAGCGAGTGCTGGCTAGGGTTCAGACATGAGTACTTTATTGGTGCTCGACCGACCTCTGAGCGATGAATCGTATGGAAGTCGGATTCCCTCATGAGGAGCTACCCCTATGAACCGCCTGAAAATGCTGTTTTTTGTAAGCTCGATACTGGTCTCGGCTTCTGTGTGGGCTGAAAGCGGCGGAGATCGAGTCATTGAGCGTATGGAAGGTTTGCGCGACAAGGCCGAAGCCACGTTGATGAAAGCTGAACAAGCCCCTGAAGGAGAGCGTCACGTCCACATGGCAGAACACATGAAGATGCTTGGGGACATCATGAGCCAGCTCCACAACGATCACCCAGATGCCTCAATGTCACCCCAAGAGCATCTAGCCTGGATGGAGAAGCACGACAAAATCGTTGATGACGTTTTGCGCCAGATGCAGCGCGAGCACAAATTGATGCTTTCAGAAAACCATCAATAAACGCCCCCTGGATAAGTTCTTGTCAGCATCTTGTTGCGGCGTCAATTGGACGCCGTATCTATTTAGAAAACTGACAAAGAAGTAATGCCCAAGTCAGTTAGCTGGCAGCTGAGCATCATTAGCATAGCCAATGTTCCCACGTATTCCTGAGGTCACCATGAAAACTACGCTCGCTACTCCGTTCATCGCAGCAATGACCCTGTTTTTCGCTGCCACGGCTATGGCTAATGCAGGGCATGGACAAGACGACATAGGCCAGCCTGGTGTGGCCTCTGACGTTACCCGCACGGTTGAGGTCGAGATGGGCGACATTTTTTTCAAGCCTAAAAGCATCGACGTAAAACCTGGTGAAACAATCCGCTTTGTCCTTCGCAACGAGGGTTCGCTGCTGCATGAGTTCAACATCGGCAAAGCCGCTGCTCATGCAGCACACCAGAAAGAAATGGCAAGCATGTTCAAGAACGGAACACTAAGCCCTACCGGTACCGGGAAGATGAGCGGCATGAGCCACGGCATGGGCGGAATGAAGATGGTCGCAATGGAGCATGACGACCCTAACAGTGTCCTGATTGAGCCTGGCTCAACCCAAGAGCTGATCTGGACCTTCAACGACAGTGCAGGGCTTCAGTTTGCCTGCAACGTGCCGGGGCATTACCAATCGGGAATGGTCGGCGAGTTTGATCTGAAATAAACCGGAGTCGGCTATTTCTGCCGGCCCGACGCAAGAGTTGGCTACGCTAAGTCGCAAGTAACATAGCAACGCTTACTCAGCCGGGGTCCGTGCGGAAACATCACCGCACCACTGTGGAGCCGCAAATAATCGTTGTACTGAATATGCTCATTTCTAGTAGCACCTTACAAGGGGAATAGACATGCCTACCACCTCTGGCCATCACGACCATAATCACACCCATGCTGCTTCCCGGGATGATGCTGATCTACATGACCCGGTGTGTGGAATGGCAGTCACTTCGTCGAGTAAATTTGCTGAGACTTACCAGGGACAGACGTATCGGTTCTGTAGCCTGAAATGCCAGGAGAAGTTTCGAGCGGACCCTGAGCGCTACAGTGGCCACGTGGTGCGCGACGAGTCAGGCAGCACAACGCCGGAGTCTGCGGTACAAACGGGCGCTGAATTTACGTGCCCGATGCATCCTGAAATACGGCAGACCGGACCCGGTAACTGTCCTAAATGTGGCATGGCACTAGAGCCTGTCATGCCGGCGCTTGATGAAGAAGAAAATCCTGAACTCCGGGATTTCAATCGCCGCTTCTGGTGGTCGCTGCCCTTAACCGTGGTCGTAACCGTGCTCGCGATGGCGGGTCACTCGTTACAACTTCTTCATGGTTCAGCTCAAAACTGGATCGAGTTCGCTCTGGCGACACCCGTGACCTTATGGGCAGGATGGCCTTTTTTTGTAAGGGGACTGGCCTCGGTTAAAAATCGCAGTCCCAACATGTGGACTCTGATTGGGTTGGGCACCGCCGCAGCTTATCTGTACAGCGTCATAGCAACGCTCTTCCCCCAAAGTTTTCCCTCCAATTTCATGCAAGATGGACGTATCGGCGTTTACTTCGAAGCGGCAGCGGTCATCATCTCGCTCACGTTGCTTGGCCAGATCCTTGAGCTCAAAGCCCGATCACAAACTTCCGCCGCCATTAAGTCTCTTCTCGGCCTTTCGCCCAAAACTGCACGCCGGATCAATGCCGATGGCCAGGAGGAAGACATTCCTCTCACACATGTGCACCTGGGAGACCACTTACGGGTCAGACCGGGTGAAAAGGTGCCAGTTGATGGTTCGGTACTTGAGGGTGAAAGTGCGGTGGATGAGTCGATGCTCACTGGCGAGCCAGTCCCGGTAATGAAGAAAGCTGGAGATAGCCTGATCGGCGCCACGCTGAATACGCATGGGAGCCTGGTGATGGAGGCCCAGAAGGTCGGTGCCGAAACCATGCTGTCCCAGATCGTACAGATGGTCGCGAGAGCTCAGCGTTCCAAGGCGCCGATGCAACGAATGGCCGACTCGATTGCCGGCTACTTCGTGATGGGTGTTATCGCGATTGCGATAATGACATTTATCGGTTGGGGGCTTTTCGGCCCTGAGCCCAGTTGGGTGTTTGGTCTAATCAACGCTGTCGCCGTGCTGATCATCGCTTGTCCCTGTGCGTTGGGACTTGCTACGCCTATGTCGATCATGGTGTCGACAGGTAAAGCAGCCAGCATGGGTGTTTTGTTCAGAGATGCCAGTGCAATTGAAAGCCTTTGCAGAATCGACACGCTGATTGTCGACAAGACAGGCACCCTGACAGAGGGACGGCCCGTGTTTCACAGCGTGGAGGCCACTCCCACCTTCAATCCCGACGACGTCCTTCACCTGGCTGCCAGCCTTGATCAGGGCAGTGAGCATCCTTTAGCACATGCGATCGTCGATCACGCCCGAGCCGAGAACATAAAGCTCACCAAGCCCGAATCCTTTGAGTCGGATTCGGGTATCGGCGTCAGTGGCGTTGTCGATGGCAAGAAGCTCCAGCTGGGGAACACAGCGTTGATGGAAGCCGCAGGCGTGAGCACCAACTCCCTACAAGAGCGCGCTGAGGTGTTGCGACTTGACGGCATCAGTATTATCTACCTCGCCGTCGACGGCGCATTGGCAGGTTTGTTGGCCGTATCAGATCCGATCAAGCCAACCTCAAAAGAGGCCGTCACCAAGCTTAAGGCTCACAACGTGAAAATCATCATGGCTACTGGGGACGGGCTTACTACCGCTCGGGCTGTCGCCAGGGAGATGGGGATTGAAGAGGTCCACGGTGAAGTCAAACCCCAAGACAAGGAACGTCTGGTGGCAGACCTACAGCAACACGGGCGAAAAGTGGCCATGGCAGGTGACGGTATCAACGATGCTCCGGCCCTGGCGCGAGCAGATGTGGGGATAGCCATGGGAACGGGGACTGACGTGGCGATGAATAGCGCGCAACTCACGCTGGTCAAAGGTGACCTGATGGGGATCTTACGAGCACGAGCTCTTTCGGTCGCCACAGTTAAAAACATGCGCCAGAATTTGGGCTTTGCTTTTCTCTACAACTCAATGGGTATACCTCTTGCCGCTGGTTTGCTCTATCCATTGACGGGGCACCTCCTGTCGCCAATGATCGCTGCCATAGCCATGAGCGTCAGTTCCGCGTCGGTAGTTTTCAATGCATTGAGGCTGAGGAATACCCGAGTTGACTGACCTTCAAAATTGCAGCGGTTTTAACTCGGGGGGAATGGCGATCCATGTGCTTTCTTCAATCCCTTTAAGCGCGCATTCGCCCTTTGCATTGCGGCCATTTTTTCGGGCCGCTTCATGCGCTTCCACTTTCTGATGTCTTCCTTATTCCGCCCGCAGCTCACACACAGATCACCACTGAGTTGGCAAACCGAGATACAAGGATTCTCGATTTCTTTTGCCATGGTCAGTCCCCCTTAGCTTTATGTAGTTGAGCCACGCGACGTTTCCAGTCGCCTATGTGCGTGCGTTGGCACTCTTGCTCCGAGTCAAAGCGGACATTGCGGTCTGAAACAGGCAGGTCAAGATTGGCCTCTTTCAAGGCGATCGCCGTCAACTCAAAGATGCGGGCCTTCGCGTCAATCTCGGCCCGCTTCCTGTCAGCCAGGGTTTCGAACACCCAGATGACCTTCAGGGTTTCAGCCAACGCACTTAGGTCAGCGGTGTGAGTGAGCCAAATAAACCCCTTTATCTCGTCCTTTGCTGTTTCGCACGCGTCGGTGAGCGTGACGATCAACTGGCGCTCGATCCGAGCCAGTTCACGTTTACCGGGCGGCATCGGTGTGTCCTATAGAGGTTGTGCTGGACAGGCGCTGAGTCATGTCTGCCGGAACTCGACGGTCAGGTGGCTGACTTCGTGAACTGTTTTGAGACGCTCACGAATGCTCTCGGCGTTCACAGTGGCTTCACCTAGAACGCTGACGATCGCCGCGCACGCTTGAGGTCCCACCCTCCAAACGTGCAAGTCTGTAATGGTAGCGCCACCAGGTTTCTCAACGAGTTCGCGGATTTCCTCGGCAACGTGCGCGTCGGTCTGATCGAGCAACACGCCCGCAGTTACCCCCATCAAGGTCCAGGCCCAACGCGCGATAACGATAGCGCCGACGATACCCATGACCGGGTCGAGCCACACCCAACCCAGATATCGACCGGCAAGCAAGGCAGCGATGGCCAGAATCGACGTCAGCGCGTCTGCAACGACGTGGACATAGGCGGACCTCAAGTTGTTGTCGTTTCCGTTGTAGGCATGAGGGTGATCGTGGTCGTGCCCATGTCCATGTCCATGTCCATGCCCATGCCCATGCCCATGACCCAGCAGCAGGGCACTGACAATGTTGACGAGCAAACCGACAACGGCGATGAGGGTCGCGGTGCCAAACTGAACCGGTGTTGGCTGCAACAAACGCATGAACGATTCAACGCCAATGCCCAACGAAATCATGCCAAGAATCAGCGCCGAGGCGAACCCGCCCAAGTCTCCAACCTTTCCTGTACCGAAACTGTAGCGCTGGCTGGTAGCGTGGCGTTTTGCGTATCCGTAAGCGGCCGCCGCGATGCCCAATGCGCCGGCATGGGTTGCCATGTGGAAGCCATCGGCCAGTAACGCCATCGAACCCGTGATATAGCCGGCGGTGATCTCCCCGATCATCATTACCACCGTGAGTGCTACAACCCAAAGCGTACGCTTGGCATTCTCATCGTGCGCTGAGCCTAGAAACACGTGGTCGTGTGTGTAATCGATGTCGGTCCTGCTCATACGTGTTTACCTGGATGCATTCACTTGGAGTACCGGCGGATAGCTTCAAGAAGCTCTTCGACGCCCTTGTTACGCTCTTCTTCGCTGAGCGCGGGGTTCGCGACATGTGCTCGTGCGTGATCCTCGATGATCTCCTCCATCAGCCCGTTGATGGCACCCCGAGTGGCCGCAACAAGATGTAGTGTCTTGGCGCAGTCGAAGTCCGATTCCAATGCTCGTTCAACAGCTTGAATTTGCCCGGCAATACGTTTTACACGTTTAAGAAGATCGTCTTTGTGTGATGCGATATGACCCACGCTATACCCCCCCTACCTATATAGGGTCGCATGATAGGCCTCCCCCCTATACCTATGCAAGGTTCGCGGGAGGACAGATCAAAGCCGTTGACGAAACGAGAGGCATACAAAATCGTTGGATCAAGCGAGAGAGCCGCAATGTTGCCGTTAGCCGACCTTTACCGACGAGAACAATAGGGCGCACTCCTGGAAACCGTTCAAATGGTAGCGAGCTAATTAGCAGCCGAGTGGTCAAGTCCCGTAAAACTTCTCGAAATCTGCGCTCACGGCTTTGATTAGATAATCGTTGACCTTGCCATGGTGTCAACGTCGATGCTGTCGCTGCGGGGAAAAGACACCGCTCAGCACGAGGGTAATTCACATGGTCGTCTTAGATGTATCAGGCATTGGTTGCGGCAGCTGCGTCGGCAAAATCACCAGAGCGATCCAGGCACTGGACGACAACGCTACGGTCTCCGTCGATCGATCAACCGGTAAGGTGAGTGTTGAAAGTAGCGAAAACGCTGAACAGCTCCGTAAAGCTGTGGAGGCTGTTGGTTTTCCTTCCAAGATCAGCCATTGAATGGAGACGCCTGCTCCTGAGTAGAGCGTCGTCTGATGGTGAATACCTTTGAATCCGAAAGTACCTGAGCCGCTGTATCGGCCAAAGTTGGCTCGCATGCGCCTATGCTGCTAGTCACCGCGCAGAGCTTTGAGCAAACCCTTGAATGCTCCATTTAGCCGAGTAAAAGCGGCATCGAAACGTATCGCGTTTTCCGTGTATTTCGCGACCTCGACCTGCTGATCGACAGTATTTTGGTCCAAGGCAGGCTGAGCCGGCGTGCTGTAAAGCAAGTCGCGCCCGTATATAGCCACCGCCGATTCTTTCTTAAGAAAATGCTTTGCGTTTGTTGTTTTCAAAGAAAACGCAGTGGTAGCAGGTTCTTTGGTTTGGCTGGCGAGCACAGTAGAAAAATCCAAGTCTTGGGCTTTGAAGTTCGGAGTGTCAGCGTTCGCGATATTGTTACTTAAGATCTCAGCTCTTTGGCCACGATAAACTAACGCTCTTTCTGCGGAGCCTAATGCTTTCTCAAAATTAATACTCACAATTAATCACCCTCGGTGGCATTACTATCTTCTTTGATCATTGAACACCCAGCTGTTGCAGCAGAGCATTCAAGTCTCCTATTAATTTTAATGCAGAGACCTAGAACATCGCCTCCGTGAGAATTAATGGAACCCAAAGCAATGATTACACTTCAATCTTATATTCAATAAAAGTCGCGCAATGCGAAAAGATGGAGACCATACGTATTAAATAGCGTGTACTTCAAGAAAAATATTCCAAACTGACACAACTGTAATATTGGCCTAAGCTTCCTGACAGGGGGTGTCTCTTATAGTCCAACTGAGTCTTTTGCTCACCCCCAAAGAGTCCAATCCATGATGTGATTCAGAGGGGATATTTTCACACATCTGAGGTAGCCCATATGAACACCATCAAAACCTTGTTCGTCGTCGCAGCGCTGACTGTTTCCACTCTGGCCATGGCTGAAGGCGGTGGTGACCGGACTTTCGCACGTATGGAAGTGGCCAGGACGAATTCGATGGAATCGTACCAGGTAGCTCAAACGCAGAGCGCTCAACCGCCTGTCGCTGAAAGCAAAGCCAAAGCGATGGACCATAAAAACTGCTGAACGATCAGGCACGCGGCCAAGCTGACAGAAATGTAATCACGAAGGTGGTTTAGATGTGGCAATTTCTGAGCTCGCTTGCAATGAAAAATTCGTCTTTTTTTCGGTACGCGAAGCTCATCTTGCCAACTCACGGGTTGATTTGAACGGCTCCCTTTTGACTGATTGGAAATAAACGGCATGCATTCCAAAACCTCTAGACGGACATTCGTTAAAGGCCTGGCCGCCGGCGGCATCCTTGGCGGCCTTGGTCTGTGGCGCACTCCTGTATGGGCAGTGACCAGTCCCGGCCTGCCGAGCGTCCTCACCGGCAACGAATTTGATCTGTTTATTGGTGAAACGCCGGTAAACATCACTGGCTCGCCGCGCACAGCCATGACCATCAATGGCTCGTTGCCGGGGCCTTTGCTGCGTTGGCGCGAAGGGGAGACGGTCACTCTGCGCGTGAAGAACCGTCTGGATCAAGACACCTCCATCCACTGGCACGGCATTATTTTGCCTGCCAACATGGATGGCGTACCGGGTTTGAGCTTCCACGGCATCGCGCCCGACGGCATGTACGAATACAAGTTCAAGGTGCATCAAAACGGCACGTACTGGTACCACAGCCATTCTGGGTTGCAAGAGCAGGCAGGTGTTTACGGGCCAATAGTCATCGATTCGAAAGAGCCTGAGCCGTTTCAATACAATCGCGACTATGTGGTGATGCTGACTGACTGGACCGATGAGGATCCTGGGCGCGTCATGGCCAAACTCAAGAAACAATCGGACTACTACAACCACCACAAACGTACCGTGGGCGACTTCATCGACGACGTCAGCAAGCAAGGTTGGTCTGCTGCCGTCGCCGACCGGAAAATGTGGGCCGAAATGAAAATGAACCCAACTGATCTGGCAGACGTCAGCGGGGATACCTACACCTACCTCATGAATGGCCAAGCGCCGAACGGCAACTGGACCGGTATTTTTAAGCCTGGCGAGAAGCTACGCCTGCGCTTTATCAATGGCTCAGCGATGAGCTATTTCGATGTTCGCATTCCTGGTTTGAAAATGACCGTGGTGGCGGCCGACGGCCAATATGTCCAACCAGTCAGTGTCGATGAATTCCGAATCGCCGTGGCAGAAACCTATGATGTGATTGTTGAGCCTGCCACCGAGGAGGCTTACACAATCTTTGCCCAGTCCATGGATAGAACCGGCTATGCGCGGGGGACCTTGGCAGTTCGTGAAGGACTGAAAACACCGGTACCGGCGATCGATCCGCGTCCGCTGTTGACCATGGATGACATGGGCATGGGCGGTATGGCTGGCATGGACCATGGCAGCATGGCTGGCATGGGCGGCGGCGATATGAAACAGGGTGACATGTCAGGTATGGCTGGCATGGATCACAGCAAGATGCAGGGAATGGACCAAGGTGACATGACCGGGATGACCGGCATGGGCAGCGGTGACATGACCAACATGGCCGGCATGGACCATAGCAAGATGGCAGGGATGGACAAAGGTGACATGTCCAACATGGCCGGCATGGACCACAGCAAGATGGCGGGGATGGACAAAGGCGACATGTCCGACATGGCCGGCATGGACCACAGCCAGATGGCAGGGATGGGCGGTATGGGAGGCGAGATGCAATCTCACCCAGCGTCCGAAACCAACAACCCGTTGGTTGACATGCAGGCCATGAACCCAACGCCAAAACTGAACGATCCAGGTATCGGTTTGCGGAACAACGGTCGACGGGTGCTCACTTACTCAGATCTGAAGAGCACTTTCCAGGACCCTGATGGCCGAGAGCCCAATCGCACCATTGAGCTGCATCTGACCGGTCACATGGAAAAGTTTTCCTGGTCCTTCAACGGCATCAAATTTTCTGATGCTGAGCCCCTTCGTCTCAAGTACGGGGAGCGTCTTCGCATCACCTTGGTAAACGACACCATGATGACGCACCCCATCCACCTTCATGGAATGTGGAGCGACCTTGAAGATGAAAACGGCAAGTTCATGGTACGTAAGCACACAATCGACATGCCACCGGGTACCAAGCGCAGCTATCGAGTAACCGCCGATGCTTTAGGTCGCTGGGCCTATCACTGCCACCTGCTTTTCCATATGGAAATGGGCATGTTCCGTGAAGTACGGGTTGATGAGTAAAGGAGACGATCTGTGAGCACACACCTAAATCGTAAATCGCTGATCGGTTGCCTCTTTGCTTTTGGCCTGATGGGTGGATTCTCCTGCGTAGCATTGGCAGTCGAAGAACGTGGTGATCCTTCACCTGCTACTTCTGCGGATGCGCCGAACAAGACTGCGACCACGTCAAACGAGGCAACGCCGAATCACGCGACGATACCTCATACCAAGATGCGCCATGAGTCGATGGATCATGACCATGAAAACAAGAAGGCGGATTGAGATCATGACCAAGAATTTTTTACGCCCAACGTTGATGGTATTGGCAGTTTCTACGAGTCCTGTCTTCTTTGCCGTGGCTCACGCCGCTGAAGAGATGGATCACTCGAAGATGAACCATGGCTCCATGGGAGCGATGGACCATAGCAACATGGGGGCTATGGACCACAGCAAGATGAAAATGGACGACGGTCAAATGACCGGCATGGAAAGTATGGATGAAGGGACGACGACAACCAGTCGAACCCCTGTCCCCGTACTTACCGATGCTGACCGTGCAGCCGCCTTTCCAGATGTCGCTGGTCATGGTGTCCACGACAAAACAATCAACTCTTTCATGCTGCTGGATAAGTTTGAATACCAGGATGCTGACAACGGTAGTGCGTTGGCTTGGGATGCGAAAGGATGGATCGGCGGTGACATTGATCGACTGTGGTTGCGCTCGGAAGGCGAACGTACCAATGGCGTGACGGAAAGTGCTGAATTATCCGCGCTCTGGGGGCACTCCATCGGACCGTGGTGGGACGTCGTCACCGGTGTACGACAGGATTTCAAACCAGGGTCTCCTCAAACCTGGGCCGCACTCGGCATTCAGGGCATGGCCCTCTACAACTTCGAGGCCGAAGCGACTGCCTACATCGGTGAGAACGGTCAATCGGCTGCTCGACTGGAAGGCGATTACGACATTCTGCTGACGAATCGATTGATCTTGCAGCCGACGGCCGAGGTCAATTTTTATGGGAAGAATGACCCTCAGCGCGGCATCGGGTCCGGATTAGCCAACACCGAAGTGGGGCTCCGATTGCGTTATGAGATTGTCCGCCAATTTGCCCCTTATATCGGGGTGAGTTGGAGCCGTTCCTATGGCAATACGGCAGACTTTGCACGTGAGGAAGGTGAAGATGCCAGCGAGGCACGCTTTGTCGCCGGTATCCGGATGTGGTTCTGAGAACCGGGCATGAAGATTACACTGAAGGCACTGATAGCTGCTGGTCTGGCCACCGTAGCAGCGGCTGCCGGCGTGGTATATTTCGGCGTGATCAATGTCGGGGCGGATGATCCCCACTCTGCCCCTGTCTACGCGCTACTTTCTATTGCTCGGGATCGCTCGATCGAAGTGCGCTCGCGCGACATTCAGGTCCCCGACCTGAGCCAAGAAGCCCTCATCCGTGAAGGTGCTGGCAACTACAACTCGATGTGTGTCGGTTGCCATTTGGCTCCGGGCCTTACAGGCACCGAACTGAGTAACAGCCTTTACCCCGCACCTCCGAACCTTTCAAAACTGGGCGTCGATGGGCACCCAGCCGCAGCTTTTTGGATCATCAAGCACGGCATCAAATCCACCGGCATGCCCGCGTGGGGCAAAAGCATGGCCGATCCGTACATATAGGGGATGGTCGCATTTCTCCAGCAGCTTCCGTCACTTGATACAGAGCAATACAAAGCCCTGATCACGAGTAGCGGTGGCCATCAACACGGTGGTGGCGAAAGCGTGATGCACAACCATGAGGGTCAACATGGAACGACCCAGGGGCAAAGTGGCGCAGGTGCTGCCAACCAAAGGGCGGAAGTCCGCGCTAATGATGACGAGAAAAACACGGCACATGCCCATGGCCCCTCCGCAGCGCCGTCTGCAAAGGAGCCTGCGGACCACGCCGATCATAAGGGTAGGGAAGCTTCAGATGACGCGGCCCCGACTCCAACCGTACAGCCCAAATCACATACACATACTGATGGGAAGGAACATACCCATGCGAAATAATTCTCTTCGTCGCAGACGGGCACTTCGTCTCGCTGCTCTCGTGGCTCTGTTCATCAGTTCAGCCAGTCACGCAGCAGAGCCATTGACGATCGATGTACATCGCGACGCTAATTGCGGATGCTGCAAGAAATGGGTCCAGCACCTTGAAGCCAGCGGCTTTACCGTCGTTGATCACGTGGAAACCAACATGAGCGCGATCAAGCGCGGTCTCGGGATTTCTCCTGAGCTCTCGTCCTGTCACACAGCAACCATCAACGGAAAGTTTGTTGAAGGTCACGTGCCCGCCGAGCAAATCATTGCGATGAGCAAACGTGATGACCTGCTCGGGATTGCCGTTCCAGGCATGCCGGCCGGCTCCCCAGGAATGGAAGTGGACGGGAAACATGACGCGTATAACGTAATCGGCTTGTCAAAGGCAGGCACAGACCACGTCGTTGCTGAATACCCCGAAAACTGATCTTCTAATCTCACTCCTGCATGGTGAAGGTCATGGCCGTGCAGAGGACATAGCTCATTTCGAACGTAAAAAAGGCGCCACTAGGGCGCCTAAACCACCTCCCAAACCAAAGGAAAAACAAGGAGGCGGGATGTATCAGGTGGTCGAGCAATTGTTTACTGTACGTTAGAAACACTTCAACTGACGGACATGATTTCATAAAATGGATAACTTCAGCCTTTCCTGAAAATTACTTCTACGTCAGCGAGCAGTAAGCTAGTTTCGGACAAAGGAGAATTATGCAGTTCTTAAATAATTTTCATTGTCTAGCTTCCATGGGGGCAGTTGTCGGCCATGACCTTATATTCCACGGTGTTAAGCTTGCCCGTAGAGTCTTCATAGGTCATGCGCGAAGGAGCAACCCCACAGGTTTTATTGGCTTGCGTGACACTGACGACCTTGTGGATATCGAGGTTCATACCATATTCATAATGAACAACTTCAGGAGGAGTCTTGCCGTTCCTTGAGGCATATTGCTCCATTGCTTGTTGGTTCTCTTGCATCATTCGACCATACACGCGGTCACCGCCACCTTCAGCCATGGCTAATGAAGATAAGGTCAAAATCGAAGCGGCGCAAAACGCTTTCACTGCTGTCATTGCTTTCATGATTTTCTCCTAAAGCTCAATTTACTGAGTTAAAGAGTAACAAGTGAAAGCTTTCAGAAAGCTGCCGCGAAGGTTACTAATGTGAAAGGTGGACGCTACCCCGCATTTACGCTTTCAAGCCAGATGGGATTTTTGTTAACACCAAAGGTTGGCAGACGCTGACGGAACAAAGATGCCCTCAAAAGCTTATTTGAACCGGTGGTCCCTCCCAATTCCTCGATACGCCGGTAGACCTGAGCAGGGCCTCCGCGTCGACCCCGGTTCTTGCCAGGCTTTCCAGATCCCACTCGAAGAAACTGCAAAAAACCAGGAAAACCTTGCTTGATACCGCTGAGGTCAATCTTACCGTCGAGTAATTCACGGGGAGCTTCATCCTGATGAGTTCAGAGACAGTCCACACCAAAGTTCTTAGACGAAAATGCCATACTGACTCCTGATGAATCTTGATCTGTTGATAAGTAAGAGGGAACCTCTGCTTGCGTAGATCCAGCTCATGAGGTAACGAACCTGGGAGCAGCGATTGCAAATTCCGAATGTTCACTCTCTTCGGATCTTTCGTAACTTTATACAGCTCATCTACGCCCGCTTCGATAAGGGCTGCATAGGCGTCGTCTCTTGAGTCGACGGACTTTTCGACCTTAACTGTAGCTTTTTTAGGGGCATGGAGTTTTGCCATTAACCATGCGTTATCATTTTCTAGAATCCATTGCGTAGGTTTGTACGCCTTCTTCCAGAGGTACTCGATATTGGCATCGGTACGTAGCGCTAAAAGCAACTCGATTTTTTGGCGATATCTAGTTTTTTGACTAAGACGCGATTCTTCGACTTTGGGCGCTCGCGGAGAAACAGCGGCACTCAGCAGAATAGACTCATTCTTCAGAGCCTCTTCAAAGCCATCTGCACTGGAAAACAAATGAAGAGCAATGATCAAATGCCGCGCGAGCGGCATATTTAGCTGACCTTTATCTGATTTGAGCCGGATCCATTGCTCATGCTTTCCGGTGTTGTAGGCTGGATCAATCTGCGCCAAAAGCTCATCGCCGTAAGCGCTTTGGATGCTGTCGAATAGTTTTGCGATACCCGCATTTTTTCCGAAAATGAATCCGCGTTTCTTGCATTGGCGGACGTAGCACGAACTTAATACCGTACTGCCTATCGGAGGGATATTGCGTTGCAGGATATCGTGTGCGAACAGAGCGACTTTCTGTTCCATCTTTGACCCCTTGTGTATTGCTGCGCTGTTTAACGGGCTCCAGCCGCATGCGCATGGCTCAGTCAGATTGGGAAGCAGCTTCAATTTACGGTAGAACGGGCGAGAGCACTCGGGGCAGGCATGGATCAATGCGTCGCCATGACGCCAACAGACGGCAACACCGGGTATCTGGTGAGATCGATGCCAGTAGGCAGAACCCCGCTCAATCAAATCTTCCTGAACGCAGGTAGGACAAAGCTTAGCCTTGCCATGGGTGGACTCTTCTCTGCGGGGCACCCGTACCACCCCGTCATAACCCAGCGGTCCTTCGTTGTTCTCCGGCCCCTGCTTAACCCCAAGAAACGGCCGGTAAGCAGGAAAAGTAGTATTGCTACTGATCAGCTCTGCGAGATTGCTCTCCGATTGCCCCGGCAGCCTGTGTGCGAGCCTCTCGATCTGCTTGGGTACGATGCCACCAATGCAAAAGGGTTTCGATGCGAACAAATCGCGGTAGGTTTCTGTCGCGGTTCTATTGCCTGACAGATAGTGATAGCGGGTGACACGAGAGTGCAGCATTTCATCCGGCATCGACACGGGAAAAAATAATAGATCAGACATCATTTACCAATTAAAGGTAGGGGTCGAAGAGAACGTGCATCCGGGGGCAGTATATATGCAACCCGTAAAATTCTGTATCCGGTCTGGATTTGGAAATGACACAGCCGCTCAACTTTGAATCGTAGTAAATTCATCTAAACCCCGCCGCGCCCGTACTCCTTGAAATACAGAACACGTATCGATAACCCGTGTAGGTCAGCCAATGGCGATTGCAAAACTATTTCGGGTGATCGCGGGTTAGTACGTTTTAGATGATGATTGTGATGATCCAGCGTATGCCGACGCTATTCTGGTGGGTGCAAATTTTCATTAACAGAAAAACAATGTGTTCACGGTGAATTGATTTAGAACTTTTTTAGATGGAGAGAATGCCCGGCTGGATTACAGCAGGGGCCGAATGCTCGCGACTCTGTAGAGCGAAGAACGTGATATAGGCATGCCCTCCGAGAACAATTGGCGTCTAGCCCATTGCAGACGCCTATCGTGAAAGCCTTCGATTGGTTCACATACTTTTTCGAGCATTGCTGCACAGAGAGGAAGCTTGCAGAGCTGCTTTTCGAAGCGAGAAAGAACATGAAGCTCCCGACCAATCCTGGTACGCGAAATGCGGACAGGCTTACCCGCAAGAGCATAAAGCGTGTCGGCACACTGACGGACTTCGCCGGACAGTCTCGCATCGAGGGCAGCGAACATTTCGGCGCTATTCAGACGGGGCGTACGATGGGGGCTTGGGTTTGCAGTTGACTCCGAAAGCCACTGTCTGTCGTGACGATACAGCCACGCATACCCCCTGCATGCATGTGCTTTGTACAATCGATAATCAGCCTCGAAAGCCGCGCGTCTTGCGCATAGCTCAATGTGAAATCGCGCCTCCCTCCAAGCATCTTGCCCGCCGGGTACATTTCGGATGTGACGATAGACATACGCTGATGAAACGCCTAGAACGACAGCGATCTTTTTGGCATCAGCTCCTTCAAGAGCATGTTCCCACACAGCGGCTGACGAACAGTCCAGGCCTTCACCTGGCATCACCTGAGAAAGGCGCGCGTGAAGCCGAATGTGAGCTTTCGGATCACATGCCACCGCCTGTTTCACAGGGCATTGACCATGCAGCAAGCTCACCATTTCAACGCCCAGAGCACCGGCCAATAAGATGTATTTGAGCGGATGGTGAGAGGTTATAGGCGTACGAAGCAGCTTCGTGACCCATGAGGCGGGTGTACCTGCACGAACATCTCCGAGTATAGAAAATTCCCATTCTCGCGGGAGTGTGGCAAAAAAATCGGCCATGTGCTGCGCCAGCATGTGCAGGTGCAAGCGATGGTTATCAGAAGCAAGGTTGAGCTGCGTTGCCCTTTGTAAAAGCGTGTAGCGCACCGCCTCCGCCGACAAAGCAGTGACTTCAGACTCGAGGACCTGAAGTGAGCGCAACGCTATTTCGTGAAGCGGTGGCATGCACCGCAACGGGGTGTCGAGATGTACCGTGTGTGCTTGCACATTCTCATCACTCGGCAGATTAAGTTGTCGAGAGCTGCGGCTTAACCAGCGAGGATCAAGGATCCTGAGTGACGTACCGTGATGCGGACATACCAGCACGCCTGGAAGCATGTGGACCCTGTGCCAGTAAGCAACTCCCCGTTGAGCCTGATCTTGGGCAATACATTCTGGGCATAACCGCACTCGGGAGGCGAATCCAATACGGCTCGCGTTGACGCCCAGCTTTAACATCAAGCCTTTCCCATCAGCGGTCATCAGTGTCCGAGCGTGTTCAACCTGGCTCATCCTCAAAAACGGCGCATAGTAGGGTAATAATGTGTGGCGCATGAGGACCTCGGCTACCGATAGCTCAGTACCGCTGGGTAGCGCATCGACAAAATCCCCTAAATGACTCGGGAATGCCACATTTTGCGAAAAAGCTGCCGCCGATTTCAGTCCGGCAAATGCTGCTTGGCAATTACGAACACCGCAAAGACGGGCATAACGAGAAATCACGCTGTGCAGCGTCTCGTCGGGAAACGCGGCGGGGAAGAAATGGAGTTTAAGTTGCACTTCACCCCCCCTCCGACTCACGCTTTGTGATACATCGGTGAGAACTCAAACAGGTCCTCGTTGAGCCAGCCCGCAGCGCGCAGAGCGTCGAGGGGAGCGTCATGTTCGCTAAGCGCTTTAGCCTCTGAGTTTTCCACAGCAGTAGCAATCGGCGATGGGTGATCTTTCGCAAAAATGGTCGGAGATGGGTCTACCGGCTTCTCACGGGATACAACGCTTCGAAGCAAGGTGAGGCGATCCTCTCGTGCCAATCCATCGAAAACCATCATTTCGCTCAGCTGATCCTCAATCGGCAGCAAATCGTCAAACTGTCGCATCCGCTTCGGATCACGGCTACGCAGAGCTGAAAGGGCTGGCTTTAGAATCTGCATTTTTGAGTTGCTTACCTTCACCAGGATCTCGGCAGTCAAACACTCCGAGCCACTCTGGACCGCATAACGCTGACTCAATACCAGCAGCTTGACCAGGAAATCCGTGACGCCTTGAGTGTGCTCATACAGCGTGTCAAAAATCTCGTCGGTCAGCTCAGCCGTCTGTTTGCACCACTGATAGCTCCAGAGATTTTCGACCAACAACCGCCACTCCTCATCATCCTTTTCGAATCGTTTGAATTCGAGCGTACCAGCACCACAAACTCGGCGGGCAGTCCGCATGGCTTCTGAGAACAGGCTAATCGTCGAGTTCGTGCCACTGAAAACCACCGGGATACCGATGTTGTTTACCAAGTGCAGGAAAAAATTCAGCATGCTCTCCTTACCACCGGTTTTCGCCAGGTGGAGGTTTTGCAGCTCGTCGATCAACAAGGCGCCGATGAAAAACGTGCTGGCCACCTGCTCCATCTGTTGCAGCGCATCATTGATGTTTCGATGCCGGTAGCGCTTGTGGTAGTCCTTGTCTCCTAGAGCGTCTCCAACCGCATAAAAAAACTGCTGGCAAAATCCAGCCAGCGATCCATCCCGAGGGCAGTCAAGCTTCAGCCATGTGATTTGGGTATGAACAAACTGCTTTCCCTCATAGCGCTCATGACGGATTGTCTGTGGATAAAGGCTCAAGATGGCGTGGAGTGCCGTTGACTTGCCAATGCCGCTCAGGCCGACGACCGTAAACGTTTCTGCAGTGGACTTGAACGCATCGTGGTAACGCTGAGCTCCCGATAAAGAATGCAAATGCCGGACGGTAGCGGGCGACATCGGGTTACGCCCGACATACCCTCGACGGATGAGCAGTGAGAACAGGGCCTCCAGTTCCAGATGTAGCAAGAACGGCTGTACGACGGTTCTCAGCCTGTCGATACAGTGAATTCGAGTGGCTCCTTCGAGCGTCAGCTCTTTCGGATCCACCGGCTGAGGAAAGTTCGAAATCAGTTCAACAGCCGCCGCCTCCGACAATATCGGAGGCAAAGCTTCGATAAGCGGGTTACCCGCATACTCACTAATGTCCTGTCTGACGTAATTGGCGAACGTCTGTGCACCTTTCATTTTGCCTGTCCTGGCCGAATTCTTTTGAGCAAATCGATAACCTGCGCAGTCCGCTCGCCGGCATATGAATCATGCGCTTTCGGTGTCAATTCAGATTGAAGTGAAGCTGGCTCCGCCCTAACGCCTTCAGGAACAACCGCATTTTCACGCTCACGGAGACGTTCTTCTGCGCGGTTCTCGCGGATGTTTCCAGTGGCCTCTGCCTTGGTGGGCGGAGCAGGTTCCAGTTTTCGTTCTGCGAGTGCATGACTGATGATCTGGTGGACCTGATCGCTAAGCTGCACACGGCTTTCCAGCTCGGCTCGCCGGCGAGTAGGCGGTTTTTGGCGATAGGCTTCGAGCAGATCAAAAATCTCGTCCGAGCGGTAATTCGCGTAACCGGCATCCGATCGTCGAAGATCACAACGGATAAACTGCTTGGCCTCTCCCTGAATCCAAATGTGTGCCGCCGAGTTCGGATCGAACCAACACTCTATTGACCAAACGCCCCCTTTGCGAGCCTTGGCAAACCAATCTTTCTCTATGGCCATATCACACACGTAGTGCATGCCGCGAAACATAACCCCACCCTTTTGAACGGTCGCGCGCTCGCGAGGCAAGAGATGGAGGTAAACCAGCTCGTCAGGACGTTTGTTGGATTCGATCAGGTCGTTGTCGCAGGCCCAATTCCATATCCCGTTGGGTGTAGGTTCAACGCCGTCATTCATCATCGCCTGCGTCAGTCGTTCAGGCTGTCGATGGTGCCCGTTATAGTGGAGTACGCACTTGATGAGGATTTGGGTGAACTCTTTGAGATTCAGCGTGGCATCGAGCCGGTAATCTCGCTCGCCTCGCTCTTTGTCTCGCGCTGCTACCCCGCCAGGTAGCCATCTGATACCCGTCAAATCATTCAAAATGCCAAACCGACTTTCCACCATAGGCTTCCAATCCGGCCGATAAGGCGGAGCAGTGCCCATCTCAATTCCCAATCCTGACGATAGCCCCTCTGCTGCGAGTGACAGCATCTCTCCTCGGTCGGCGTAAATCTGGTGGGGCAGGTGGTGACAATTCCAATCATCTGCATTGATTTCGACGCCGTTCTGAGCGCAGAACTCGACTTTGGAGGTAAACGCGTTGAACAGCGCTTGCCTGGCCCCATTCCAACTAGGGCCCTCCAATCCTACATAGAGACCAGCAATCATTCCGGAGAAGCTATCCACAACGATATAAACTACGGGCCGGCCAATGAGCATCCGCCTGGAGTAGCTGTTGACCAAATAAATATCGGCAATAGTCGCGTCGATCTCGAACTGATGACAGGGTCCACGCAGCCAATCGCGAACGGTACCTGAAAGCGGACGGCAGTCCTTTAACCATCTCCTCAATCCTTTACGGCCACGCTCGGTTGCAATCTCGTCGAAAAAAATCTGTCCCCAATATTGGAACTGCCTCAAGCTGGGGAGTTCTGAACCAGGCAACAAACGAAGCTCTTCTTCACTGTTTTTAGAGATGTCTCGAACAGAGTAGAATCGTCTCAACATTTCGTCATATGCGCTCGAAATAGATGATTTCTTATCTCTTACATAAAGAGCATATCCAACACGGATGCATCGTTTATCAACTGCACTGAGCATCTTGGAAGGCGAAGTAAGAACGCCTTGAAATTTAGGCTTTCGCCCTGGTGGCCTGCTCGGATCATATTTTCTATCGGCAACCCCTACTGCCGTATAATTGTTAAGCAATGAGTTGCGAACTTGACCATAAAACCAATAGCGGTAAAGAAGTCGATAGATCGTTTTCCGCTGGATTCCGAGCTCTGACGCCCGTTTGCTAACAAGTCGGCCTAACTCACCTCGTACAAATATTTGTCCTGGGTATTCAGGATCTAGCAGAGGGGCGATGACGGCCCACTTTTCGTCCCGGCCTTGCTTGGCTCTCTCATCCAACTGTTCCTCAAGCACAAGCATGAACTCGGGCGTGGCAATGGCTGCTGGTTTGGTGTGACCAGACGCTAACGATCGACGAAGCTCCTCCAGACCCACAGCGTATGGCTGCCGGGGTGGGTCAGATAGATCCATCACAACTGCTAAGTCATGCGTTTCATCTTGGTAAAGGAGCCTGGCTATCGTAGCGATGACCGACAGATCGGTTACAGGCTCGAAAACGTCATTAACGAGAACAGTCATGACATTTTCTCCTTCAACGATACTTGGACAGGGCTCGGTGAAACTTCGAAGCCAGGAACTAGACCAGTAAGGTGGAGAGGAGTGTTAACCAAATCGATTTTCAGTATCTTGTTCCAAACCAGATGAAAGAAAATTGCTTGAGCGTCTATATAGGAAATGGACAGAAGTGATGCTATTTTTCTTAGACAGGTGGCCAAGGTCCACGAATATTCCCGGCTGTTTACAAGGCACTCGATAAAATTCGAATGCAACGGCGCTTTCATTAAATCACGAGAGAGCTTCGAGTACCTCCTGATTAGTCCAAGATTTTTAATCAAATCTCGTGTAAAAAACTCGTCTGTTACGATTTTCCAATCAACACCTTGGCTTTCCCAAAAACGCTTTTCAATTTCAAGTTTTTCAAGCGTTCTTTTACTTCCGTTGCCAATTAAATCTGAACGATACTTCACCGTCCTAGCTACCGATTTGAAGTTTCCGCTCGGGTCCTTAACAGTTAACAGGAAGTCTGTTGTCATCACATAAGGCAGTGTTGTTCTAGGGTATCTTGGATAGCGTACATCGATCGCCGACGCTATCGCTTGCGCACGCTCTGTGGGTAGTAAAGGGTATTGCTCCCGGATATCCACGACGTCTTCAGAAAATTCACACACAAGGAAGTAGGAACGCTCGAGATCTGACAGGAGGTGATGAATCCTCTCGATCTTCACACCTTGAATCTTGTGCGAACGACCTATCGACGGGACATCTTGTACCCGCAGCCAAGGCACGTAGCTTGCCCCGGCGCCTTCGCCAAATCCATTTGCAATGTGCCGTTCAATGTCCTGCTGTGATGCAAATTTACGACCTCGCAACCCACGCCTCCTCAGTCGATGCGGACCGCTTCACCTCGCGTCGAGAAAAAGTCGTAGAAGGACACGACCGCCAAAGCGGCCGCATTCAAAACATTTTCCAGACTACACCCGCTGAAAGTTGAAGCGATGAATCCAGACCAAAGGGAAAGCCTGGAAAGGAAAACCCCCGTAGATACGGGGGTTTGAGCCTTGTGTCAATCTATGTTCATGCGTGTCAAACTTTATTGTTTTGTGTCAATCTTTATTGTTGAAAACCACGGGTCAATGTCAGCTGTGGATAACTTATTCCACCGTCACCGACTTCGCCAGGTTGCGCGGCTGGTCGACGTCGGTGCCCTTGAGCACGGCGACGTAGTAAGACAGCAACTGCAGAGGGATGGTGTAGAGGATCGGCGAAAGAATGTCGTGGATGTGCGGCATCTGCACCACATGGGTGCCTTCGCCGTTGGTCATCCCGGCTTTCTCGTCAGCGAATACGATCAGTTCACCACCACGGGCACGGACTTCCTGCAGGTTGGACTTGAGCTTCTCCAGCAGTTCGTTGTTCGGCGCCACGGTGACCACTGGCATGTCGTTATCCACAAGCGCCAGAGGGCCGTGCTTCAGTTCCCCAGCCGGATAGGCTTCGGCGTGGATGTAGGAGATTTCCTTGAGTTTCAAGGCGCCCTCCATTGCGACCGGGAACTGCGCGCCACGGCCGAGGAACAGGGTGTGATTCTTCTCGGCGAACAGTTCGGCGATTTTTTCCACCGTGCTGTCCATCGCCAGCGCTTCGCCCAGACGGGTCGGCAGGCGACGCAACTCTTCCACCAGCGTGGCTTCAACGCCTTTGCCGAGCGTGCCGCGTACCTGACCCAGAGACAGGGTCAGCAACAGCAGGCCGACCAGTTGCGTGGTGAACGCCTTGGTCGAGGCTACGCCGATTTCGCGACCGGCCTGGGTCAGCAGCGTCAGGTCGGATTCACGCACCAGCGAGCTGATGCCGACGTTGCAGATCGCCAGGCTGGCGAGGAAGCCCAGCTCTTTGGCGTTGCGCAGCGCGGCCAGGGTGTCGGCGGTTTCACCGGACTGGGAGATGGTGACGAACAGGGTGTCCGGCTGCACCACCACCTTGCGGTAACGGAATTCGCTGGCGACTTCGACCTGGCACGGGATACCGGCCAGTTCTTCGAGCCAGTAACGCGCGACCATACCGGCGTGGTAGCTGGTACCGCAGGCGACGATCTGCACGTTGCGCACTTTGGCGAACAGTTCGGCAGCCTGTGGACCGAAGGCCTGCACCAGCACCTGATTCGGACTCAGACGGCCTTCGAGGGTGCGTTGGACAACGGATGGTTGCTCATGGATTTCCTTGAGCATGTAGTGGCGGAACTCGCCCTTGTCGGCAGCTTCGGCACCATCACTGTACTGCACGGTCTGACGCTCGACGGTTTTGCCATCTACGTCCCAGATCTGCACGCTATCGCGGCGAATTTCGGCGATATCGCCCTCTTCCAGGTACATGAAGCGGTCAGTGACCTGGCGCAGGGCCAATTGGTCGGACGCGAGGAAATTCTCGCCCAGGCCCAGACCGATCACCAACGGGCTGCCACTGCGTGCGGCAACCAGACGATCCGGCTGTTGTGCGTTGATCACGGCCAGACCGTAGGCGCCGTGCAGTTCTTTGACGGTGGCTTTCAGCGCGACGGTCAGGTCAGGCTGATCCTTGAGTTTATGGCTCAGCAGGTGCGCGATGACTTCGGTGTCGGTGTCCGAAGTGAACACGTAACCCAGCGCTTTCAGTTGCTCACGCAGGGCTTCGTGATTCTCGATGATGCCGTTGTGCACCACCGCGATATCACCGGAGAAATGCGGGTGCGCGTTACGCTCGCACGGTGCACCGTGGGTCGCCCAACGGGTGTGGGCGATACCGAGACGGCCGACCAGCGGCTGTGCGGCCAGCGCCGCTTCCAGCTCGCTGACCTTGCCCGGACGGCGCATGCGCTCGAGCTTTTCATCGTTGGTGAAAACTGCCACACCGGCGCTGTCATAGCCGCGGTATTCAAGGCGCTTGAGGCCTTCGAGCAGGATGGCGGTGATATTACGTTCAGCAACTGCGCCAACAATTCCACACATGCTTATTTCTCCTGACTGACAGCCGCGCAAATCACGCTGATACCGCGGGCCTGTATCTGATCGCGGGCCTCTTGTGGCAGGCGATCATCGGTAATGAGGGTATGGACGCTGCTCCACGGCAGCTCCAGGTTGGGAATCTTGCGGCCGATCTTGTCGGCCTCGACCATCACGATGACTTCACGCGCCACGTCGGCCATCACCCGGCTCAGGCCAAGCAACTCGTTGAACGTCGTGGTACCGCGCACCAGATCGATGCCATCGGCGCCGATAAACAACTGGTCGAAGTCGTAAGAGCGTAGTACCTGCTCGGCCACCTGGCCCTGGAAGGACTCCGAATGCGGATCCCAGGTGCCGCCGGTCATCAGCAGCACCGGCTCGTGTTCGAGTTCGCTCAAGGCGTTGGCCACGTGCAGGGAGTTGGTCATCACCACCAGACCCGGCTGCTGGCCAAGCTCGGGAATCATCGCCGCAGTGGTGCTGCCACTGTCGATGATGATGCGGGCGTGCTCGCGGATACGTTTGACGGCGGCGCGGGCAATCGCCTGTTTGTACTTTGAAACGCTTTGGCCCGGTTCAGCGACCAATTCCTGCGGCATGGTGATCGCCCCGCCGTAACGGCGCAGCAACAGACCATGGCTTTCCAGTGCGGCCAGATCCTTGCGAATCGTAACTTCAGAAGTTTCGAAGCGCTTGGCCAGTTCATCCACACTGACTTCGCCCTGCTCATTGAGCAAGGCGAGGATATTGTGTCGGCGCTGGGGTGTGTTGCGTTTCGACATGGCGGCTTAAGTTTCGATTCGAAAGATAACGGAAGCAATCAAAACCTATCGGCCATAAATCGTCAAGCGACAGATCGAAAATTTTAGAAACGACCCAGACGAATGTGGGAGCGTGCTTGCTCGCGAATGCGGAGGGTCAGTCACTGAAATGTGAAACTGAAACACCGCATTCGCGGGCCAGCCCGCGCCCAC